>CANFVX010000054.1 GCA_947450495.1 Gammaproteobacteria bacterium | reverse complement strand
TTCATGCTTCGACAGGCTCAGCACGAACGGGGTTTGAGCGCGTCGGCATGACCAAGGCTCAAATCACTCTGGGTCTCGGATTACCGTTCGCCCTGAGCTTGTCGAAGGGCGAGTGTACTGGCGCGGCCGAGATTCAGTTTCCCCGTCGCGCTGGGTTGGCGATAACGACAGCGTCGAAGCGCGGGGCGCTGCCACCGCTCGTTCATGCTTCGACAGGCTCAGCACGAACGGGCCTTTAGCGCATCAGCCCAGTCCACGCCTTCGATGGCGGATGCACAAACGGGCCTTTAGCGCATCAGCCCAGTCCATGCCTTCGGGGGTGAAGGCACTAACGGGCTTTCAGCACATCAGCCCCGTTCGCGCCGAAGCGCGGGCAAAGTGCACCCAAACCCCTCACTCACCGCCGCCCTCATCATTCGCCGCCACCCGGGGCGGCACCAGTACGGCGGCCAGCAGATGCAAACGGGCGGCGAGGTCGTCGCGCGACAGCGCCGCGTAGCGGCACAGCACTTCGCGGCCGGCGGTGAGATCCGGGCAGCGCGCTAATTCGAGCGCGCATTTACGGAGCAGCGCGGCGCGGCTGGCGGCGCGTCCGCCGGCGCCGCCGGGGAGGCGGGCGGCGTCTTCCTGACGCGCCCAGTCTTGCAGTTGGGCAACGGCGGCGTGGAGGGTGGGGAACATGAGAGGAATCTAGCACCCGGCGTCTGTGGGGCGCGAGCTAAAGAGCGTTCAGCATTAACGCCTGATTCAGGCTCGCGCGCCGAGCATGCGTCATGTGACCCTCGTTCCTTGCGAGGCGTCACCCAATACGCCATCGGCGCAGGACATTCCCGTCTGCAATGGCGCATCCTTTCGGCCACTCGCGACCTGGAGGTCATATGAAACGTGGCGCTGTCATGGTGGGGACTTCGGCTCTTTTGGTGGTGCTGCTCGGCACCCCCCAACGCTCGGCGTTTGCGCAGGTGCCGCCGCCCGGCAGCGCGCCGCCGCCGGACAGCGCCCCCGCGCCGGAGGGCAGCATCACCGCCCAATCCGAACCTGCGCCGCCGGCCAGCGCCGAGGCGATGGAGCCGACCGCGCTAGAGGAACTGTTGGCGCCGATCGCGCTCTACCCGGACACCCTGCTGGGCGCGATGTTTAGCGCGGCGTCGCATCCGCAGGAAGTGATGGACGCCGGTAACTGGCGGCTCGAGAACAAGTCCTTGGTCGGCAAAGATCTGGATACCGCCGCGCAGACGGCGGGCTTTGGTCCGGCCGCGCGCACCCTGCTGGCGTTTCCGTCGGTGCTCGACATGATGTGTCAGAACTTCGACTGGACGAAGCAACTGGGCTCGGCCTTCAACGCCGACCAGACCGCGCTGATGGCGGCCGCCCAGCGTCTGCGCACGCAGGCCGTGGAACGCGGCAATCTCAAATCCACGCCGGAACAAAAAGTAGAGCAGCGGGTGGTCAACGAGCAGACGGTGGTAGAGATCAGGCCCGTCCAACCGCGCGTGGTCTACGTGCCGCAATACAACCCCGAAGCGGTCTACACCGTGCAGGCGCCGGTGACCGTCCAGTACGTGGAGGTGCCGGGTGAGGTGGGCGTGACCGAGGTGGTGTCGAGCGGCGGGCTTGATAGTGGCGACGTGCTGGCCGCCGGGTTGATCGGGTTTTCCGCCGGCATCGTGCTGGCCAATCTGTTCAGCGATGACCGACCGTCTTACGGCTATTCCTACTACGAGCGCTATCACAGCCCCTATCCGCGTTGGGGCTTCGGCTATTTGTATTTTGGCGACCAGCCCTGGTTCGCTGGCGGTTATCGCTACCGGCCCAACTACTTCTATGGCGGCTACCGGCATGGCTATAGACCCGGCTGGGGCTATCGTCCGCCACGGGATTATCCGCACGTCTGGACCCGACCCGAGCCCTGGCATCGCCGACCCACCGGCTACGGCCAGCAGGTGGTGGTGAACGTGAACAACACGCAGGTGAACTACTTCAACCGCTTCGGTAATAACCACAATCAGCTCACCGCAAATCGTCCGCGCCCGGCCTTGGTCGCGGCGCCGGTGCGCGAGCAGGTAAACACCCACTATCGCCCGCAGACCAGGCCGCCGCAGGGCCTGCCGGTGGTGAACGGCCGGCCGCAGCGGCCTCAGCAAGACTTGACGCCGGCGGGTGCGGGGCAAAGACCGGCGCCTCCGTTGGGGGTATCGCAGCGTCCTGCTGTGCCAGGCGGCAAGCCGTCGGGCGGGAAAGGTGAGCCCTCCTATCAGGGCGCGCATCCCGGCGCGGGTGGCGGGCGTCCGCAGACGGTGCCGCCGGTAAACGGAGCAGCGGTTCAGCAGCAACTGCCGGGCAACGTGCGACCAGCGCTGCCGCCACCGCCCGCGATGTTCGGCCAGCAACCCGCCGGGCGACCGACTAACGCGCCGGACTGGAAGGGCCAGCCGAGCTATCAGGGCGCGCACCCCGGTGTGGGCGGCGGGCGTCCGCAGACGGTGCCGCCGGTCAATGGGGCAGCGGTTCAGCAGCAACTGCCGGGCAACGCGCGACCAGCGCTGCCGCCACCGCCCGCGATGTTCGGGCAGCAACCCGCCGGGCGACCGACTAACGCGCCGGACTGGAAAGGCCAGACGAGCTATCAGGGCGCGCACCCCGGTGTGGGCGGCGGGCGTCCGCAGACGGTGCCGCCGGTAAACGGAGCAGCGGTTCAGCAGCAACTGCCGGGCAACGCGCGACCGTCGGTGCCCCCACCGCCCGCGATGTTCGGGCAGCAACCCGCCGGGCGACCGACTAACGCGCCGGACTGGAAAGGCCAGACGACCTATCAGGGCGCGCACCCCGTTGTGGGCGGCGGGCGTCCGCAGACGGTGCCGTCGGTGACCGAGCGGGAGGTTCAGCAGAAGCTGCCGCCGACCCTGCGGCCGTCGACGCCGTACATCCCGCCGGTGGTGCCAGCAGGACAGGGGTGGCGCGCGCCGCAGTCCTCCTCTGGTCTGAACAACGCGCCGCCGCCGCCGAGCTATCAGCGACCCCAGCAGGACCGCCCCGTCGTCCGGCCCTCGCCGCCGGCGATGCCTCAGCCACAGATCCCGGCAGCGAGCTTCCAGCGTCCGGTGCCCGCCGCGAGGCCCGAGCCGCGCCCGACGTTTCAGTCCGCTCCGGAGAATCGCCCGGCCCCGCCGGTGTTTCGTCCCGCGCCGGCGCCGGTGGCGCCGCCTCCGCGTCCTGAATTCCGGCCGTCAGCGCCGCCGGTCATGAGCGCCCCGCCCAGACCCGAGCCGCGCCAGATGCCCATGCCGCAGTCGCGGCCGGAACCGCGTCAGGCGCCGCAGTCTTCGGGCAATCAGGACCCGCGCGCTTATGCCAAACCGGGTCACGGCAAGTCGCGTGATGATTTGAGGTAAGGGGCGCGGGCAGGCCTGCGTGCCCGGCCGGGATCAAGTCCGGCGCAAGGCTTCCTCGGGCCGCTCGCGCAACCCTCTACACTGCAGACTGTGCCATGAGGCTTGTTGAGGATGCGCGATGTCTGAACTGGCGGCCCATAGATCACTCGAGAGTTTGCCAGGCCCCAGAGGCTGGCCGTTGCTCGGCAATTTTCCGCAGATAGATTTCAGCCAGTTTCATACCCGGCTCGAGCGTTGGGCCGACGAGTACGGCCCGTTCTACCAGATCAGCATTGGCCCTTCGCGCTTTCTGGTGACCTACGACGTGAACGCCGCGCAGACGCTGCTGCGCGAGCGGCCAGAATCTTTCAGCCGGCGTGAACGCCTGGAGCAGGTCTTTGCGGAGCTGGGCTTCAACGGCGTGTTCTCGGCCGATGGCGATAACTGGCGTCGGCAGCGGAAGATCGTCATCACCGCGCTGAACTCCGCCCATTTGCATTCGTTTTACGGCGCGATGCGCGCGACCACCGAACGCCTCGAGCGGCGCTGGCGGGCGGCCGCCGACACCGGCGCGGTGGTTGACCTCACGGCCGACCTCATGCGCTACACGGTGGATATCACCACCCAGCTGGCCTTCGGCATCGACTTCAACACGCTGGAGACCGACGGCCCCGTTATCCAGCAACATCTCGACAAGGTATTTCCCGGCCTCAACCGGCGGCTGGCCAGTCCCATTCCCTATTGGCGCCTTATTCGGCTGGCGCAGGACCGCGAGCTCGATCACGCCGTGGAATCCGTGCAGGCACAGATCAAGGACATCATCGCCGCTTGCCGCCAGCGACTGGCCGCGCAGCCGGATTTGCGCGCGGCGCCAGGCAATTTTCTGGAGGCGATGATTGCCGCGCAGGAAGCCGAGCAGCTGCCGTTCTCCGACGCCGACATCATCGCCAACGTGTTCACGCTGCTGCTGGCCGGCGAAGACACCACCGCGAACACGCTGGCCTGGGCGATGAAGCTGTTCATCGACCACCCCTACTTGCTGGCGCGCGTGCGCGCCGAAGTCGATGAGCTGCTGGGTAGCCATACCATCCCGCCCGACCCTGTAACGGCCGGGCAGCAGCCCTTAATCGAAGCCTTCGCCAACGAAACCATGCGGCTAAAACCCGTGGCGCCGATCATTATTTTTGAAGCCAAGGCAGCCACCGTGCTGCAGGACGTGGCCCTGCCGGCCGGCACCGGCATTGTGCTGTTGAGCCGCCAAATGGCCACGCGGCCGGAACATTTCGCGCAGCCCCAGGCCTTCTCGATGGATCGCTGGCTGGCACGCGGCGAGGCTGAGCGGGGCGCGCACAATCCCCGCGCGTTCGTGCCCTTTGGCGGCGGCCCGCGCTTTTGTCCGGGCCGTAATCTGGCCTTGCTGGAGATCAAAGTGGTGCTCGCCATGTTCTGTCGCAACTTCGAAATCGCACTCGCCAATCCGGCGCAGTCGGTAGATGAAGCGTTTGCGTTTACGATGGGGCCGGAGAATTTACAGGTGCGGTTCCAGCGTCGTGCATGACGAGCGCATGGCCGCGCTCCGCCTCGCAATCTCTTTTTAAAGGATATTTCCCATGCGTCATCTGACATCAGTTGCCGTCGCCGGCAGCCTTGTGCTCGGGCTCGCGGTCGGCGCTAACGCCGACTGGAGCGACACCCTTCAAAACGCGGCCGGCGCCGCCACCGCCGCGAGCGGCGCTTCAAATGCCAAAGGTAAAAGCAGCATCGCCAGCGGACTCTCGGCCGCCGACATGGACGGTGGTTTGAAAGACGCGCTCGCGGTCGGTGCCGAGCGGGCGATCAAAGGTCTGGGCGCGAGCGGCGGTTTTTTGAACGACAAAGCGGTGCGCATTCCGCTGCCGGGTCCGGTGCGAAAACTGGAAGACACGCTGCGCATGCTCGGCCAAGGCAAGCGGGTGGATGAATTTGAAACCGCGCTCAATCGCGCCGCCGAGCAGGCCGTGCCCAAGGCCGCGCCGATCGTGGGTAACGCCATTCGCGGCATGAGCGTGACCGACGCCAAGCAAATCCTGACCGGCCCGGACGACGCTGCTACCCGATATTTCCGGGGCAAAACTTCGGGCGCACTCACCTCGGCATTCCTGCCGGTGGTGAAGTCGGCGACCGACAGCGCGGGCGCTACGCATGCGTTCAAAAAGCTCGCCGACAAGGCGGGCGGCACGCTGGGCTCCGACCTCGACATCGACAAATACGTCACCGAGAAAACCCTCGACGGGCTGTTTCTCAAGCTGGCGAACGAAGAAAAAAGCATTCGCCAGAATCCCGCTGCGCGCAGCACGGATTTGCTGAAAAAAGTGTTTGGCGGCAAATAGGCGGCATGCCCGCCAGCAAATTTGAATAACAACAGAAGGGAGAGCACACGATGAAATTTGGCACGATGTTGTATTCCACCGACTTCGCCATGCGCCCGGACGACTTTGCGGTCGCCTGTGAGGCGCGCGGCTTTGAATCGGTCTGGCTACCGGAACACACGCATATCCCGGCCAGTCGCCGCACGCCGTTTCCGGGCGGTGGCGAACTCACCAAAGAGTACTGGCACCTCTACGATATTTTCGTCGCGCTGACCGCGGCGGCGGTCGCCACCAAGCACATCAAGATCGCGAGCGGCGTGGTGCTGGTGACCGAGCGCGACCCTATCGTGCTGGCGAAAGAAGTGGCCTCGCTCGACTTAATCTCACGCGGCCGGTTTATTTTCGGCGTGGGCGCGGGCTGGAATGCGGAAGAAATGGAAAACCACGGCGTGGCCTTCGACACGCGCTGGAAAGTGCTGGAAGAGCGCGTGGCGGCCATGAAGGAAATCTGGAGCAAGGAAGACGCGGCCTATCACGGCACCTACGTGAACTTCGATCCCATCTGGAGCCACCCGAAGCCGGTGCAGAAGCCCTGGCCGCCGATCACGATGGGCGCCTCAACACCCTATGGCCGCGAGCGCGTGGCGCGCTTCTGCGACGGCTGGTTGCCGATCGACATGATGGTCGAAGACCTCGCCGCCGACATCGCCGACCTGCATGCCAGAGTGCGCAAGCACGAACGCAAGCCGGAAGACATTGAAGTCTCGATTTTCTGGGCGGCGGACGACGTGGAGAAACTGAAGCGCTACCGCGACCTCGGCGTGCATCGCGCCATCATGGGCGTGCCGGCGCTGTCGGAGAGCGAAACGCTGAAACTGCTCGACCACTACGCCAGCCTGCCGGCGAAAGTGGGCTGAGGGCGAACCGTCCTTGAACACCCGGCAGCGCAACGCTGCCGGCCGACACTCAGGGCGCCGCGTGGCATGAGGGGGTTCCCGGCACCGGATAACCCGCCGCCGTGAAAGTGGCAACGATCGCCCGGTTGGTATCGAAATACACCTGCGAGTAGTGATCGTTGTGGGCGTAGGGACGCACCGCGAGCACCGGACCTTCGGGTGAGAATTGCAGCAGGTCAACGGTGGGCGCCGGTTCGGCCAACACGTTCGGAATCGCCTGCACCGCGCTTCGCAGACGGGCAATGGCATCCAGCGGGTCGACGCCGTTGGCAATCTTCGCGGTGCAATCCACGCGTCGATACGGCAGTGCCGAGAAGTTCTGGATGTTGTCCGAGAAAATCCTGTTGTTGCCGATCACGGTCAGCACGTTGTCCGGCGTAATGATGGAGGTGCCGAAGAGACCAAGTTCATGCACCTTGCCGGAAATGCCACCCACGTGAATCGCGTCGCCCACCTTGAAGGGACGCAGCACCTGCATGAACACGCCGGCGGCGAAGTGGGTGAGCAAGCCGCCCCAGGCCGTGCCGATGGCGAGGCCGGCGCCGGCGAGCAGGGCGGCGAAAGAAGTGGTCTGCACGCCGAAAATATCGAGGATGGCGAGCACCAATACGATGTGCAGCACCACGCCCAGAATCGCCTTCATGTAGTTGGCCAGCGTGGCGTCGACCTTGTTGCCAGCTTTAAGCCCGGCACCGAGCAACTTCACGGCGAACCCGATCAGCCAGCGACCAACGACCCAGGCGGCCAGTGCCCCTAGCAATTTAAGCCCGAAGTGGGCGCCCTCGTTGCTCAGAAATGCAATGGCGGAATCGATATTCATGGTGACCTCCGATCGGGTGGGGAAAAAACTGCCGGCACGACTTTTTAGCAGAACGAGGTGATCCGCGTTAGCGCGCCGGGGACGGCGTCGGCGCTTGCGCAGAGCTTCAATACAAAGACACCACCCGATCGTTCACGAAGGTGTAGCGCGGCTGTTTGTACCAGCCGTAGAGGAGGGACCGGCGCGGTTCCTTGTGAATTTTTTCCTCGTAGACGCTGAGCGCGCCCGACACCGGATTCAGCCAGAAATCGAGGTCGTACAACTTTTTCTCTTTGCCAATGACGGCGAAGTCGGTGCAGGCGAAATAGGTGTTGCTGTCGATTTTCCGCACCGGGTCGTGAATCTTCACGAACTTCAGTTGCAGGACCTCGCCGGTGCGTTCGTCTCTTAGACGGAACACGCCGTCGGGGTCGGCGCGCCGCGCGATATGCGCGGCCATCGCGGCTTTGATGTCTTCGACGTAGAACTTTTGCGCGGGCGCTGCGGGCTCGGCCCGCGCCCCACCGGAGAGCGACAGGCCGAACGCCAGCGCAAGCAAAAGCCGCGACATACAGAAACCGCTTAGGCGAGGTTTATTTCTTCTTTTCTTCGGCGGGCTGGCCGCCATGTTCGGTGCCGGCAGGCGCGTCTTTCGACTCAGCGGGCATGCCGGCATGTTCGGAGCCTTGGGCGTCGCTCGCGGCTGGCGCAGGATCAGCCGCAGCGCCGCCGTGCTCGGCGGCCATGGTGGTCAAGGGCAGGCTCAACAGTAATACGGCGAGGAGTTTGTTCATGGCGATAGATCCTGTGTCTGGAGTGAAGGACTCATGAGCCTGACGTAGGGCTGGCGGCCCACTGCGCAGGCACGGCAAGGTTACGCTCGGCGAATGGCTCCGTCAGCCACGCGCGGGGCGAGAACGCCAACTCGCGCGCTTCGGGCAAACCGAGCGCGCCGGGGGAGTTGGTGCTGGCGCCGCCCGGTGCGGGTTCTGCATAGGTACCGAACAGCCGATCCCACACACTAAGAATGGTGCTGAAGTTGCGATTACCCAGGCGCTGGTCCACCGCATGATGCGCGGCGTGATAACGCGGCGTGACGATGAGCAAGGAAAGCCAACGCTCAACGCGATCGGGGAAATCGATGTTGCTGTGATGGAACTGGGCGCAGACGCTGACCAAGGTCTCGAAGATAAACCACGCCACTACCAGCGGCCCCCAGACAAAAATCCAGACGGATTTGGCGACGGTCGAGAGCAGCAGTTCGCCCGGATGGAAGCGCAGCGCGGTGGAGACGTCCATCGCGGTGTCACCGTGATGGCCCTTATGAAAACGCCACAGCCAGGGCCAGCGATGATTCAGTCGATGCCACCAGTAATCAAAGGCATCGAGCACCACAATCGACAGCAGGATTTCGGTCCAGCCGCTCAAGCCCAGCCAGCGCGAAATGCCCCAGCCCTCCTCGTCCACATACACGCTCCACAGCAGGAACGGCACGTAGGCCAGTTGGCGCACGACGACGGTGTTGAAGAGCGCCACCCCGAGATGAAAGCGCCAGCGCTGCCCGCGATCGGCGGGCCAGGCGCGCGCCGGGCGCCAGGCCTCAAGCAGCGCGAACAACAGCAAGCCGCCGAGAAACACGTACAGGCGCCCGGTATCCAGATCGAGCGATAAGCCTGAGTGGGGCATGGACGAGGCACCTGAGGTGAGGGTTGAGCAAGGCTAGACAGCATCGCCCGCGTCGGCAATGACGGCCCTCACCGGCGGCTGTCATGGTGAACGCCAAACGCCGCGCGAATGTTTATCCTCCATCAGGAGCGCGCAACGCGCGCGGCCGCCAACCCAACGCCTGTTCCGTCCAACCAAGGAGACGCCGGTGCCCCTGCAGAACCCCAACGGCTATGCCGACAAGACCGCCGATTTCATGGCCTTTTTTGCCGAGGCCAAACGTCGCGAACTGCGACCCTTGGTCACGCCCGCGCTGCTCGCCGAGCACGCCGAGGACCCGCGCGGCGACCGCTCTCCCCACAGCACCGCGCTACAGGATGTGCTCAATTACCTCCACGGGCAGCCGACCGACGGCAAGTCTTTCGCCTACGCCGAAGTGCCGTATCAGCGCTATCGACTGGGCATTCTGCGCGGGCGGGGCAAAGCGCCGACGCTCGACGACCCGCGTGAATTTGCAACCGAACGCGAGGCCGTGCACGCGGTGTTTCTGCAGCGCCTTGTCGCGCTGGGTCTGCTGGATGCGGAGGCTGCGCGATGAGCTATCAGCAAATTCGCGGCTACTGCGATCGCCCCAGCGTCCGCCCGGGCGAAACGCTCGATTTCTTCATCAGCAGCCCGGAAGCCGGACGCTGCGATGTGAGTCTGGTGCGCCTCATCCACGGCGACCGCAATCCGGTTGGCCCTGGCTACAAAGAGGAGGCCGTGGCTTCGGCGGTTAACGGCCAGTACGCCGTTGGCACCCAGTTCACGCAGGTTGGGGGCTATGTTGAAGTGCCGGATTCGGCCAGCCATCTGGGCGCGTCATGGGGCTTGAGCGTGCATCTGCACCTGTGGTCCACCACTCCGGGCAAACGGCAGGGCGTTATCGCGCGCTGGTCGGAAGCGGAATCTCGCGGCTGGGCGCTGGTGATCGAAGACGGTCATCTGGTGCTGATGGCGAGCGACGGGCAGCAGCAGAGCCGCGTTCGCCTCGACCGTCCCTTGTTTCCTGAAATCTGGTACTCGGTGGTGGCGCGCATTGATGTCGCCGGCAAAACCTTGAGCCTCTCGCAGGTGGCGACCATCAACAGCGTGAACTCGCGCTTTGGGCGGATGGTGAATCTGGATTCTGACGGCGCGGCGGTCGCTCCGCTGGCGGCGGTCCCGAGCAATCCTTCGGTGCCCCTGTTGATGGCGGGCCTCGCGGAAACCAGCCTCGCCAGCCGGCCGCGCGTGGTGGCCTTGTTCAACGGCAAGCTGGACGGCCCGAAGCTCTACGGGCACGCGCTGAGCGATAAAGATGTGGCGGCCTTGCACGCGGGAGATATTGGCCCGGCGCCGCTCGCGCAGTGGGACTTTGCCGCCGGCACCACGCGGCGCGGGATCCCCACAGACGCAGTACAGGACGTGAGCGGCAACGGCCTGCACGGCTTCTGCATCAATCAGCCCGATCGCGGTATGACCGGCTGGAACTGGGACGGTCTTGAAGAACATTTCGTGCACTGCCCGGAGCAATACGGCGCGCTGTGGTTTCACGAAGACAGCTTGGACGACTGCCGCTGGGTGCGAACCCTGAGCTTTGCCGTGCCGGACGATCTGCCCAGCGGCTGCTACGCGCTCAAACTCGCGCAGGGTGAGAAAACCGACCGCGTGCCGTTTTTTGTGGTGCCGCCCAAAGGCACGGCGAACGCGCGCATCGCGCTCGTTATCCCGACTTTCAGCTATCTCGCCTACGCCAACTCGCAGGTGCTGTTGAACGCCGCCACCGGGCAGTCGGTGATGGGCGTGCTGACTACGCTGGACGATTTGGATATCGAACTGAACGTTACTCCCGCCTGGGGCCGCTCGGCCTACGACTATCACGTGGACGGTCGCGGCGTGCAGTACAGCACCTGGCGCCGGCCGATTCTTAACCTGCGGCCGGACTATCGCCACGAGTTTGGCTCGGTCTGGCAGTTCCCGGCCGACTTACATCTGGTGGACTGGCTGACGGTGAAAGGCTTCGCCTTTGATGTGATCACCGACCACGACCTGCAGGCCGAAGGCGCGAGCCTGCTGCAACGCTACGCGGTGGTGCTTTCGCCCTCGCACGCGGAATACACCTCCTCGCAGATGCTGGACGCCTACGAGGAATACTTCGCCAACGGCGGGCGCGGCATGTATCTGGGCGCCAACGGCTTCTACTGGATCACCAGCCAGCATCCGGAAAAACCCTGGATGATCGAAGTGCGCAAAGGCGAGACCGGCGATCAGGCCTGGCGCGGTCGCCCCGGCGAACTCTTTCACAGCACCACCGGCGAACGCGGCGGCCTGTGGCGGATGCGCGCCCGCGCGCCGCAGAAAATCTGGGGCACCGGCTACACCTCGCACGGGCTGGATGTGTCTGCCGGCTATCACCAGCTGCCAGATGCGCGCGACACCCGCGTCGCCTTCATTTTCGACGGCATAGGGCCGCAGGAAGTCATCGGTAACTTCGGGCTGGTGAACGAGGGCGCGGCGGGACTTGAACTCGACCGCATCGACTACACGCTGGGCACGCCGCCCAACACGCTGCTGCTGGCGAGTTCCTACGGCCACTCGGCCAGCGCGATGCTGGTGCCGGAAGACCAGTACTTTGCCTATCCCGGCATCACCGGGCGTGACAACCCGCTGGTCCGCGCCGACATCGCCTACGTCACCACGCGTCAGGGCGGCGCAGTGTTCAGCGCGTCCTCAATGGCCTGGTGCGGCAGCCTCTCGCACGCGGACTACGCGAACAACGTCTCGCGCATGACCGAAAACGTGCTGCGACGCTTCGCCGCCGACGGCCCGGTCGAAGAGGTGGCGTAGGAGTTTGGGGTCAGAGTAAAAATTCGAAGGAGTTTGGGGTCAGAGTAAAAATTCGAAGGAGTTTGGGGTCAGAGTAAAAATTCGAAGAAAGACCTGGGACGAGCGTCACTCCGAATGGTTTTTACTCTGACCCTGAATGTGGAGGCCATCCGGCCCCGATGCAATTGAAGATGGTAGCAAAGCAAACGATGGTCAATCCTGATGTTCCGATTCAAGCCCTGGTCCCTCTGGAGTGGGACAGGCACCGATTGCAGCGGTTTGCCAGAGTGCTTCCGTGCATGTTGTATGAGTATGTGATGGCCCCGAATGGCCGACGTGAACTTCTTTTCGTCGGGTCCAATTGCCAAGAACTGCTAGAGCTTGAAGAAAAGGATTTTCTGGCAGATGCGACGCTGTTTGCTGCTCTCGTGCTGGAGGAGGATTTGCAACGGCTAATCGCCGAGGATGTGGCCGCCAATCTAGAGGGGGTCGCCTTCACCTCCGAGGTCCGTATCCAGACCAGCTCCGGCCGCAGAAAATGGGTTCAGTTGTCGTCAAGGCCAAATCCACCCACCGACAGCGGCACTGTTGTCTGGAGCGGATTTATGTTGGACGTTACCGAACGAAAGCTCGTAGAAGAGCAGGTGCGTCAGCTTGCGCTCTTTGACCCGTTGACCAGCTTGCCCAATCGGCGCTTGCTCAACGACCGACTCCTTCAGGCGATGTCTGCCAGCGATCGCAGTGGCGCCCAAGGTGCCTTGATGGTGCTTGATTTGGATAACTTTAAGATCATCAATGACAAGTATGGACACTTGGCGGGCGATGAACTTCTGATTGAAGCGGCAGCCCGCCTAAAACGCAGTGTGCGCGCAATGGACACGGTGGGCCGGTTTGGGGGCGACGAATTTGTGGTCATGCTCAGTGAGTTGAGCCTTGATGCCGCAGACTCCATGCAACAGGCGTCTGCCGTCGCTGAAAAAATTCGCAGTGCCTTGGCAGAGCCCTTCCTGCTGCAGGTGACGGAGACCGGGCAGGCCCTTGGGACGGTGCAGCACCGATGTGGTGCCAGTATCGGAGCCATCTTGTTTAGTGGTTTAGCGGTAGACCAAGACAGTTTGATCAAGGGTGCCGACGCCGCCATGTACCGTGCAAAGGCGGCCGGGCGAAATCAAGTTCGATTCTGCGCCGCGTCAAACGGATCGGGATGAGATGCCGTTCAGCAGCGTGTGGGTTTGGGATCAGCGTAAAAATGCGAAGAAGCGCTTGGGGCCAGCGTAACTCCGAATAGTGTTTACTCTGACCCCGAATGTGCCAGCAGACCGAGGGTCAAGGCGTCTTCACGCCCTGCATAGAAGGCCTGCAGGGCCTCGGCCCACACGGGATCGGCGGGATCTGCGGCGTGGAAGAGCGTGAGGCAGGAAAGCAGCTTCAGCGCATCAACTTCACCCAGCAGGATGCTGGGCGCGGTTGGGGCATGGCGAAGCAACTCGCGGACACAGACCAGCAGTCGCGGGCCCAGCAGCGGATGTGCCAGATAAGCCTTCGCCTCCGCCAGCCCGCTCAGACCGTAGAAGCGCGCGGTGTGGCTGCGGCCCAGCGCGGCGAGTTGCGGGAAGATGAACCACATCCAGTGTGATTGTTTTTGCCCTCTGCCGAGCTCACGGAGGGCGATCGCGTAAAGCTCCGCTTGGGCTTCCTCAAAGCGTTGAAGATTGAACGGGTCCTTGCTCATGGTTGGGGTGCCTCCTGCTGTTTGTCGGTGTGGGGTTGAGGTCGGCGTAAAAATGCGGAGAAAGACTTGGGGCCAGCGTAAGTCCGAATAGTTTTTACTCTGACCCCAAATATGCGGAGCCGGCCTATTCCAGCCGGATGTTGAACGACACCGACACGCGCTCGCGGTCGGTGTTGTTTGGCGTGACCCAATGTTTGAGCCAGCCGGGGAAGAACAGCAGGTGGCCTTCCTTCGGCTGCACTTCGTGCACGTCGTTAATCAGCGGCGTGCCGTCTTCGAGTCGCATATAGCAGCGCCACTGCGACGTGGGACTGCCTTCGCGCGCGTCGAAAAACTGGATCACGCCCTGATCTGGATGGTCGACCTTCAGATACACCACGCCGGACAGCACCGCGTCGGGATGCGTGTGCACGGCGTTGAAGTCGCCCTTGCGGTTGATGTTGGCCCACAGGATGCCGTCGTCGAAGCGCCGCTTGGCAGAAAACGCCGGCGCGATCTCATTACCCAGCGCCATGATGCGACCGATGAGCCACTGGAACTCGGGGTAGCGGTAGAGATCGTCCGGACTTTGCCAGCCGCCGAAATTGGTTTTCTGCACGCCTTTGCCTTCGGCGGCGAGGGCGAAAATGCGCTGTAGCATCAGTTCGCGTCGCTCGGTCCAGTGGTCGTTGGGATCGGCGACGTCGGTTTGCCAAAGCGGGGTATAGAACAAGCGGGATTCATTCATCGCAAACTCCATAATGCGTTACAGCACCTTAAGACCTTAAGCTCTGGCCGCGACAATAACCGCAAGCCGATGGCGCGTGAATCCGCCCGCCGCACTGGAGCGCTGACGATGACAAAACCCTGGTGGTCGATTCTCTATGTGCAGGTGCTGCTTGCGATCGCCGCTGGCGTCGCGCTGGGCGTGCTGTCCCCCGATACCGCGAAGGCGCTGAAGCCTCTGGGCGACGGTTTCATCAAGCTCATCAAGATGGTGATCGCGCCGGTGGTGTTCTGCACGGTAGTGCACGGCATCGCCAGCGTGCGCGAAGCGCGGCGGGTGGGGCGCGTGGGGTTGAAGGCGCTGGTCTACTTCGAGGTGGTCTCCACTTTTGCGCTCGCGCTGGGGCTGGTGGTGGGGAATGTGTTCAAGACGGGTCAGGGGTTTAATCTCGATCCGGCGCGTCTCGACACAACGGCCGTCAGCAGTTTTATTGCGCGCGCCAAAGACGACAGCGTCACCGCGCATTTACTCAATCTCGTACCGGATACTTTTGTTGGCGCGTTCGCCAACGGCGACTTGCTGCAGGTGCTGGTGCTCGCGGTGCTCTGTGGTTTTGCGATTAACGCGCTGCCTGACGCGCGTCGTCGCGCGACCGTGGAAGTACTGGACGCCGCGAGCGAGGTCTTCTTCGGCGTGGTGCGGCTGGTGGTGAAGGCAGCACCCATCGGTGCGTTCGGTGCCATGGCCTTCACCATCGGCGCG
>CANFVX010000053.1 GCA_947450495.1 Gammaproteobacteria bacterium | reverse complement strand
GTGGAAGAGACCGCCGGGTACGGGCTCCGGCTGGGCCGTGAGCTCGGTCTCACGATGCCGACGCTCGAACTTTGTTATCGCCTCGCCATTAGCGTCCATCGCGCGCATTTGGCGCTTTTGGCGGCGGGATGAGGCGGCACTCATGGTGATCTGGTTTCAGGCACTCACCGTCTTCCTGCTGATCGTGGTGAACGGTGCCCTCGCGATGGCGGAGCTAGCGGTCGTCTCTTCCAGCAAACCGCGTCTCAAACTGCTGGCCGATCGCGGCTCGCGCGGGGCCCGGATTGCGCTGGCGCTGGCAGAGGACACCACCAGCTTTCTGTCGACCATTCAGGTCGGCATTACGCTCATCGGCGTGCTCGCCGGTGCGGTCGGCGGCGCGACCTTGGCGGAGGAAATTGGCGGGATCCTCGATCGCATGCCATGGATTGCCCCGCATGGAGAAGCGGTAGCGATGACGCTGGTCGTGATGGTCATCACGCTGCTGTCGATCATCATTGGCGAACTGGTGCCCAAGCAGTTGGCGCTGCGTCAGCCGGAGCGCATCGCCGTGGTGGTGGCGCCCGCCTTGCGCTGGCTGCTAGGGGTGGCGCGGCCTGCGGTGCGCATTCTTGATGTGGCTTCGGGCTTCGTGCTGCGGCTCGCGGGCGCCGGCGATTCATCCTCGCAGGCGATTACCGAAGAAGAAGTCCGCGCGGCCATTCATGAAGGCGCGCAGGCCGGCGTTTTAAAGCAGTTTGAAAAGGAAATGCTGAGCGGCGTGATGCGGCTGGCCGATCGCCGCGCTGAACTCATCATGACTGCGCGCGAAGATCTGGCGACGGTGAATCTCGATGCCTCGCCCGAGGAAGTCTGGCGGGCGGTGGAAGCTACCAATCACACTCGCATCATTGCCGAGCGGGGCGTGCCGCCGCAGGTGGTGGGCGTGTTACAGGCAAAGGATTTGCTCAGCCAGAAACTGGGCGCCGGGTCGGTCGATTTCGACCACATTCTGTGCCAGCCTCCACGGGTGGGGCTCGACTTACCGGCCACCGAGGCCCTGCAGCTCATTCGTAATACCAGCGCTCATCTGTTGCTGGTGGTGGACGACGCTGACGAAGTTTCGGGGATTGTCACGATTACCGACGTGCTCAAGGCTATCATTGGGGATCTGGGTGAATTCGACCCCGAGGAGCCTACGATGCGGGCGCGTGACGACGCCTCCTGGCTGATCGACGGCACCATGCTGATCGACATTGTCTCCGACCGTCTTGGGCTGGTGTCCTTACCCGTCGACCGCAGTTTCGACAGCCTCGCCGGCTTTCTGCTGTGGCAGTTCGAGCGCCTGCCAGAAGAGGGCGAGCGGATTCAGTTCGATGGCCACCTGTTTGAAGTGATCGACATGGACGGGCCGCGGATCGACAAGGTGATGGTGACGCGCCTGCCCGATAGCCATGCCGAGGGCGATGAGTTGGCGGGCGGTTGATGAGAGATAGGCCACTCTGAGCGAGTGGGCCGGAACAGGACTGCGGCGTTGACCGCCTGACGCCCCGCGCAAGCTCGCGAACCTCCAGTCCGCGAGCTTGCCCGACAGCGCTAACGGCTGGCCTTAGCGACCGCGCTGGCGCTGCTGATAATTCCCCGGGTTCCCGTTGCCGCTGGTATTGCCGTTGGCATTGCCGTTACCACCGCCAGGACCACCGTGACGATTGCCGTCGACAGGGGCGCGACGTTGCGCGTCGCCGGCGGGGGCTGCACGGCGATTGCCATCGGGCGCTGGTCCGCTGCGGCGATTGCCTTCCGGCACCGGGCCCGATCGACGCGGGGTCTCGTTACCGGGCGACGGACGGCGGTTGCCATCGGTTCTGCGCACGGCATCGTTGCCGCCGCTGCCGGACGAGCCACGCGGGCCGCGCTGCTGACCGCGACCGGTTTCAATCGGCTGCGGCTTGGCCGACGGGTCGGGCTCAAATCCTTCTTCCTTCTCCCGCGTGAAACGTTGACGCGTCAGGCGCTCGATGCTTTCCAGCAGGCGGTATTCATCGACACAAACTAAGGAGAATGCCGCCCCGCTGGCCCCTGCACGCGCGGTGCGGCCAATCCGGTGCACATAGTCTTCCGCGACCATGGGCAATTCATAGTTCACCACGATGGGGAGCTCGCTGATATCAATGCCGCGGGCGGCGATATCGGTGGCGACCAGCGCCTGCAAGCGGCCGTTCTTGAACTCAAACAGCGCCTTGGTGCGCGCGGTCTGGCTCTTGTTGCCGTGGATGGCCATCGCGGTGATCCCCTGGGAATCGAGCTGCTCGGCCAGTCGGTTGGCCAGATGCTTGGTGCGGGTAAACACCAGCGCCTGCTGCCATTGTCGGGTCTGAAAGAGATGCACCAGCAGCTCTTTCTTACGCCCGCGGTCGCAGACGATGACTTGCTGAGCGATGCGCTCGGCCGTCGTGCCCTGTGGCGCGATTTCAATCTGCGCCGGATTGCGCATCAGCGAAGAGGCGAGTTCGCGAATTTCAGGCGGGAAAGTGGCCGAGAACAGCAGGTTCTGACGGACCTTCGGCAGCACCGCGATGATGCGGCGGATGTCGCGGATAAAGCCCATGTCGAGCATGCGGTCGGCTTCGTCCAGCACCAGAATTTCCACCGCCGACAAATCAACCGTGCGCTGTCCTACGTGGTCCAGCAAGCGGCCGGGGGTGGAGACCAGAATGTCGACGCCGCGGCGCAGACCGTCAATTTGCGGGTTAATCCCTACACCGCCAAACATCACCAGCGAGCGGAGGCGGCAGTATTTGCCGTAGTGCTGCACGCTTTCTTCGACCTGGGCGGCCAACTCGCGGGTAGGTGTGAGTACCAGCGCACGCGGCGGACGGCGGGCTGGGCCGGTGGACTGGGTGCCGAGTCGCGCCAGCAAAGGCAGGACGAAAGCGGCGGTTTTGCCGGTGCCGGTTTGGGCGCCGGCGATGACATCGCGCAGCCCCAGAATGATGGGAATGGCTTGCGCCTGAACCGGAGTGGGGATGGTGTAGCCGCGTTCGGTCACGGCACGCAGAAGGTCCTCGGGTAAACCGAGGGCAGCAAAATCAGACATGAGTCTCCAGAGCAAAAAACGTGATAAGCCTGTCGCCAAGGGGAACCCGTGACGCCAGTCGTGAGGGCAGGCAGATCGAATGTAACGGATGAAAAAGGCCTGAATGGCCGCGGCCGCGAAGACTGGAGTTCGGGCAGCGGGCGGAGGATAACAGACCACCTCCCTGCACGCCCGAACTATTTTTGCATTGCAGCGAAAATAATTCGGCTGGTTTTAAGACATCAAAAACTGCCGGACCGCGCCTGCTCGTGTACCTCGAGCAGGCGCGTGCTAGCGGGCGCTCAGAGATGCTTGGCGAGGAACGCGACCTGCGCGTCGAGCAGCTGTGCCCCTTCGGGAATAATCTTCGACATCAGCATGAAGCCATGGAACACGCTGTCGTAGCGCTTGGCTTCCACGGTCACACCGGCAGCAGTGAGTTTCTTGCCATAGGCTTCACCTTCATCCCGCAGCGGATCAAACTCGGCGGTCGAAATGAAGGCTGCCGGCAAGCCCGCATGGTTGCTCGCGAATAGCGGCGACACCAGCGGATGTTTGGCATCCACGCTCGCGCCATTCAGGTAATGCCCGTAAAACCACTCCATCTCGGCTTTGCCGAGCAAGGGGGCGGTTTTGTTTTCTTCGATTGAGGCGGCGGATAGCGTGGCGTCCACGGCCGGGTAGGTGAGGATCTGGCACTTGATCGGGATCCCAGCGTCGCGGGCGAGCAGCGTGACCGCCGCCGCGAGATTGCCGCCCGCGCTATCACCCACCACGCCGAGGCGGCTCGCGTCGATGTTCAGATCTTCGGCGTTGGCGATCGCCCATTGCAGCGCCGCGAAGCAGTCTTCCACCAGCACCGGCGCCTTGAACTCCGGCGACTTGCGGTATTCCACGGCCAGCACGGCCGCGCCCGATGCGTTCGCCAGCTGTCGGCAGTAGCCATCGTGGGTTTCCAGTCCCATCAAGACCCAGCCGCCGCCATGATAGTGCACCAGCACCGGCAGCTTGCCGGCTTTAGGAGAGTAGAGCCGGGCGCGGATGCTGCCGCCGGCGACCGGAATCGACAGTTCGCGCACGCTCGCCACGGCCTCCTGATCTTCGGGCTTGGTTGCGAAGGCGGCGTTGAAGAACGCGCGGCCTTCGGCCGGCGGCAGGGCGATCAGCGGTGGCACGCCACTCTTCTGCAATACGTCGATGACGACCAGCGATTCGGCGGACAAGGGCATGGGAGATCTCCAGCTTGGGTTTCGAAACAGTTTGCGCGCTGGCCCGCGGCCTCGCGTGTGCCCGGATTCTAGAGGCGAGAACGCGGGCAGGCGAGCGCTTCGGCGAGGATTTTCCCGCGCCCGTGCACCCGACTTTGGATGTGCGTTCGCAGCATCGAAAAGGGCGGATAGCGGGCCCTTTTTGGATGTTACGCTTAGGCCCAGCTAAATCGCTGGCCAACGGCTTTCACTCATTACTGCGCTCGCGCCGCCTGAGGGTTTGCCCGCCGCTTGTCGAGGCAGTATTTATCGCGCATCGGCCATTGTGATGACGTGGCTAATGTCTTAACGCGGCGCTCCAACGCGTGCTGATTTCTTGTGAGGATTTTCTGATGTCGAGTTTTGCCAGTTTGATTTCCACCCTGGCGGCGGCGGCGTGTCGGGGTGATGGCGCTGCGGTCGCGGCCTGCTTCACGCCCGACGGCGTCTACCACGACTGCTTCTACGGCGCTTTCAAAGGCGCTGATATCGCCACCATGGTTGAGGGCTACTTTCATCGCGACGCCCGTGATTTCCGTTGGGACATGCATGATTGCGTAGACGATGGCCGCATCGGCTACGCCCGCTACGTGTTTAGCTATGAGTCCACAATCGCCGGCAGCGAAGGCAAGCGGGCGCTGTTCGAAGGCGTCTCGATTTGTGAATTGCGCGAGGGCCTGATTGCCAGCTATCGCGAAGTCGCCAATTCGGCAGTGGGCCTGCAGAGCATTGGCTTCGCGCCGGCGCGCGTCACCCGCTTTCTCGAACGCGAAGCCCGCGAACTCGCGAGCCGGCCCGAGGCCAGCGCGCATCTCCTGCCTCGAATTGTTTAGCCGCGCGCCTCTTGTCGCGTCCTACTGTTGGATAGCCCCCGAATGACTGCATCTTCTAACCACCATCGTCAGGTCGCCGCCGCCGTCATCGGTAACGCGCTGGAGTGGTACGACTTCGTCGTGTTTGGTTTTCTTACCGTCATCATCGCGAAACTCTTTTTCCCCGCCGAGCAAGAATATTCAGCGCTGCTGCTGACCACCGCCACGTTTGGCGTGGGTTTTTTCATGCGGCCAATCGGTGGGGTGGTGTTAGGCATGTATGCCGATCGCCACGGACGCAAGGCGGCGCTGCAAGCCATCATTGCGATGATGACGCTCGCTCTCGCCATGATCGTCTTTGCGCCCACGCCGGCGGCGATCGGCATTGGCGCACCGTTACTCATTGTTGTCGCGCGGCTATTGCAGGGCTTTGCGACAGGCGGGGAGTTTGCGATTGCCACCTCATTTCTGGTGGAAAGCGCACCCGCCGGCAAACGCGGACTCTATGGTTCGCTACAGCAGGTGGGATTAAGTATTGCGGCGCTTGGCGGCGCGCTGGCCGGCATGTTTGTCACCCTCGCCTTGACGCCCGAACAACTCGAAAGCTGGGGCTGGCGGGTGCCTTTTGCGATCGGTCTGTTGATTGGGCCGGTGGGGATGTGGGTGCGCCGACATCTGGAAGAAACGCCTGAGTTCCTGGAAATGCGCGCCGCCAAGCCGGTTCGCGAACCGTTGCTGGTCATGCTGAAAGCGCATCTGAGGGCGGTGCTGGTGACCTTCGGTCTCATCATCTGCGGCACCATCACCTACTACGTGGTGCTGGTGTACATGCCGACCTTTGCGCGCACCCAACTCCATATCCCGCTGGCCGACGCTTTTCTTGCGCAGGTGATCGCGCTGGTGTGCATGACCGCGATTATCCCGGCCGTTGGCGCTTTGTCTGACCGCATCGGCGCGCGTCTGCCGATGCTGGTCGGCAGCGGCTTGTGCCTGCTGGTGCTGTTGCCCTTGTTTGAGTGGTTGCACGCCGCGCCGTCGTTTGGCCGATTGGTCATCGTGCAGTCGGTGCTGTGCTCGCTGATCGGGATCTTCTACGGCCCCTTGTCGACTGCCGTGGCTCAGCAGTTCCCGCCAGGTGTCCGCTCCACCGGCTTGTCACTGGCCTATAACCTGGCGGTGATGTTGTTCGGCGGCTTCGCCCAGTTTTTTGTGACCTGGCTGATTGCGCAGACCGGGCAAGCGACAGCCGCCGCCTATTACGTCATCTTCGGCGCGGCGGTGGGCGTTGTTGCGAGCGCGATGCTCCCTTCGGAGCCGGGCCATGCCCGATAATGCTTGGACGTCCAGGCAAGCAGCGGCTCGGCCTATACTGTGGCCTGTGAATCCACGGACTAAAGGGTGAAGCGATGTACGGAATCGTAAACAAAGCGATCGAAGAACTCGTCGTTTCGCTCAGCGGCGAAGCGGGCTGGCACAAGGTGTGTGCATTGGCCGACGTTGAACCCTTTAGCTTCATCACCCTCGAGCGCTACGACGACGCATTGACCTTCAAACTGGTGGAGGCGTGCGCTCAGGTGCTCGGCATTTCGCCGCACGAGGTGCTGGTCCACTTCGGCCGTCATTGGAGTGTTTACACCGGGAAACAGGGCTATTCCCATATGTTCAAAATGCTGGGTGATGACCTCTTTACCTTCTTACGCAATCTGCCGCAGTTGCACGACCACGTGTCCATGATTTTCCCGGACATGCTGATGCCGCAATTTGAATCCACGCAAGACGGCGAGCGGCGGATGGAAGTCATTTATCGCTCCTCCCGCGTGGGCTTCGCGTCGATGGTGCAGGGATTGCTCGAAGGCATGGCGGATGTTTACCGTCAGCCGGCCGTCGTCACCCAGCTCCAGTCCACCGCCAAGGGAGACGGCATTGACCTGTTTGAAGTCGTCCTGCAGTAGCCGCCCGTGAGTACGTTGTCCTTGGGCACTGATGAAGGTCTGCTGACGCGTATTCTCGCGGCGGAGACTTTTCACATTGTCATCAATGAAGACAACGCGATTGAGAGCCGCGGTTCGTCGCTGGTGAGCCTCCATCCCGCCGCGGCCAGCTCGCTGGTGCCTGAGCAGTTGCTGAAATGTCTCCGGCCGGTGGGTATGGCGATTACTTTCGATGAACTGCGCAGGTCTGCCGGCAAATATCTCATCCTTGACTACCTCCCCGCGGGCCTCAAATTGCGCGGGCAGTTTGTGGTGGATGGGAACGGTCGTCGTGGCGTGTTTCTGGGCGCGCCGTGGTTTCAGAAGGCTTCCGAGTTTGCCGCCTACGGCCTGTCGATGGAGAGCTTGCCGGGACATTACGGCCTGATCGAAGCGCTGTTCATCATGCAAACCAATGAGGCGGCGCTGGGTGATTTTCGCCGGCTCTCCGAGCAACTGCGGCAACAGCAACAAGAACTCAAGCTGGCAGACCAGCAAGCCCGCGCGGCGTCTGAGGTCAAGTCGCGTTTTCTAGCCAATATGAGCCACGAAATCCGCACGCCGCTGCACGGCATGTTGGGGCTCAATCGCCTGCTCATGGAAACCGAACTCACGGTCGAGCAGCGGGAATATCTGGAAATGGCGATGCTGAGCGGGGAAACGCTGCTCCATCTGGTCGACGATGTGCTGGATCTCTCGCGGCTGGAGGCGGGCCGTTTGCCCTTGTCGCATGAGCCGTTCCGGGTTTCCGAGTTGCTGGCGAAGATCCAGAAATTGTTCAGCCTGCGGGCCGACGATGCCGATTTGCGGATTGAGATGGTGTCCGAGCTGCCAAGTGCTGATGGCTACTTGGGCGACGACCGCCGTATTACGCAGGTGCTGGGCAATCTCATCAGCAACGCCATCAAATTTTCCTCGCGCGGCGGCGTCGTTCGTATCAAGACCTTTCAGGGGCCGGCAGAGAGCGGCTACGCCGACCTCCATTTTGCCGTCAGCGACAACGGCATTGGCATCAGCGATGCCGCCTTGGCTTACATCTTCAATCCTTTTACGCAGGCCGACGACTCCACCACCCGGCGCTTCGGTGGTTCCGGTTTGGGCTTGAGCATCTGCAAGCAACTCGTTGAGTTGATGCACGGCCAAATCTGGGCGACCAGCAAGGAAGGGGTGGGGTCCACTTTTCACTTCAGGGTGCGTGTTGAAGTGCTCGAGTCCAGCCCCTTGGCGACGCCGGCGCCGACGCGAACCGGGTCGGTAACGCCGCGCCCCCAGCTGTCCGACAGCCAGGCGCCGGTGATGGAAGTGTTGCTGGTCGAAGACAATATCGTCAGTCAGAAAATCGCCACTGCATTCCTGCGTAAAGCAGGGTTTGCTGTGCAGGTGGCAATGAACGGCGCGGAGGCGCTGGAGATGCTTCGCACCGGACGCGAGCGTTATATGGCGGTGTTGATGGATTGTCAGATGCCGGTGATGAGCGGCTTTGAGGCCACCCGCGCGATTCGCGCGATTGAGCAGAGCGAGCCTGCATTGGGACGACTGCGAATCATCGCCATGACGGCGAATGCCATGCAGGGTGATCGCGAGCGTTGTATCGAAGCGGGGATGGACGACTATCTGGCCAAGCCGGTCGACCCGACTCGCCTTGCGGCGATCTTGAACGCGGAGTGATGGCCGCCGACCCCATGGCGGGTCGGCGAACCTGCCAGCGAACCGCCTGACGCAGCGTCAGGCGGTTGCTACGGCCTAGGCCTGACTCAAATCGGCTTGCGGGTAGTAGGGGAGGTGGCTATAGGTGTCCACCGCCGCCCAGAAGTCCGGGCCTGCATTCAACTGACCAACACTTTCCGGATCGAGCATCATGGATTGCCGGCGGTAATTCCAGCTTTCCGGGTGCAGCCGCGAGGCTTCCCTGAAATGATGCTTGGCCGCTTCCAGCGCGCCTTTGGCGTAGAGATGACGTCCTAGTCGCACGTGATTGGCGGCGAGTACTTCGTCTTCGCTCAGGCCACGCAGACGGCGGCGGGCTTCGTCCGCTGACAGCACATAGGGGCTCGCCGCGCCGTTCTTCACCCAATCTTTGAGGGCTTCGACGTAGGCGCTGCGCGCGGCCATCCCGGCGACGACCGGTTCATCGGCGATTTCAAAGGTCTCGCGGTTCATGTGCCGCACCATGTCGATGGTACCGGCCGATTCCGGCGGCCGCACCATCCGGCCTTCTTCGTCAATCCACACCGCCTGCGGCACGTTCACCATGCCGTAGGTTTCGGCCAGTTGATGGCCTTCGTCGATCAGACACGGATAGGTCGGCGGTGCCTGACGCGCCCACAAATCGGCTGACCAGCCCATCAGGCGGGCGAGCACGTCGGGGCGTTCGTGGCAGCCTTCGGCGCGAATGCTGGCTTCAACAGCCGCCTTGCCACCGGTATCGAACGCGACGGCGATAATTTCCAGTCCTGAATCCTTGAGGTCTTCGTAGATTGCCTGCCACACGGACAAGTCGAAGCTACAGCCTCAGTAGGAACCCCAGGAAAAGAGAAAGACTTTCTTGCCGCGATAGTCCGACAGCGAGTGCATCTTGCCGTCAAGATCCGGCAGGGTGAATTCGGGCGCCTGCAGCGAGTGCAGCGAATCACGGCGCGCGTTCACGCTTTCACCGAACGCCCACACGTCCAGCGACGCTTCGCGGGTCACGGGCTGGCCCATGTACTGCGCGAAAGCGGACACATCTACACGCCCTTCGGCGTCGACCCATGCGCCCTGGGTGCGGACACAGGTGTCGCCCTTGCAGAGCCCTTCAGTTTCAAGTTTCCAGCCGGTGGCCGCGCTTAAATCGGTCGGGTTGAGCCACAGGTGCTCGCCGGCGATTTTCGCGTTGTTCAGTTCGGTCACCCGCTCATCGTAGAGGACGGTCGTCATGACGCGACTCCTTGTTTGCGGAATGGGGGAATTCGGCTGGCGGGAGCCGCCAGCCTTATCTCGAAGGTTATGTCAGTGAGTGGCCTCGGGCAAGCCAAAAACCCACAGCACACCGCCCTGCGGCACGTTGGTTTTGGTGCCGAAAGCCTTGTCGAGGAAGTCTTGTTTGCGCTGCGCGTCGACGCCCCAGCCGGACTGCACGGCGATGTATTGCTTGCCATCCACCGTATAGCTGACCGGCACGCCCACCACGCCGGAATTCGTGCGCTGCTGCCACAAAATCTTGCCGGTCTTGGCATCGAACGCGCGGAAGTTGCGGTCGTTGGTGCCGCCACTGAACACCACACCCCCGGCGGTCGCCAGCACCGGACCCCAGTTGTGGGATTTGAAGGTCGTCGTCCACACCTTCTTGCCGGCGGCGATGTCCCAGGCCTGAAGTTCACCGATATGGTCTTTGGCCTCTGGCGTGGGGAAGACTTCCATCTTCGGCAAGGGCACGCCCATATAGAGCTGGCCGGGCACGTATTTCACTTTCTCGCCGGTCAGCGCGCTGCACAGGTTTTCGTTGGCCGGAATATAGAGATAGCCGGTCTGCGGGCTGTAGGCGGACGGCGGCCAGTCTTTACCGCCCCAGAAGCTTGGGCAGAACTCCACGCGCTTGCCGGTCTGCGGAATATGCGCCGGGTCGTACTCCGGGCGGCCGGTTTTGGCATCGATATGGGTGAAGACGTTTTGCTTCACGAAGGGCTTGGCATCCACAAAGCCGATGCCCTTGGCGGTCCGCTCCAGCGTCCACAGGTAGCCGCTGCGACCTTCGTGAATCAGACCTTTGACGGTGCGGCCATCGCGCTGGAAGTCGATCAGCAGCGGCGCAACGACTTCATCCCAATCCCAGCCGTCGTTCCAGTGGTACTGATGGTGGCTCTTGATGGCGCCGGTGTTCACGTCTACGGCGATCACCGAGGTGGAATAAAGATTGTCGCCGGGGCGAGCGTCGGCCATCCAGGGCCCCGCATTGCCGGTCCCCCAGTAGCTGAGCTTGGTGTCCGGGTCGTAGCTGCCGGTGATCCACACGGGCACGCCGCCGTGTTTCCAGGTGTCGCCCTGCCAGGTCTCGCTGCCGGGTTCGCCCGGCGCGGGCACGGTGAAGGTCTTCCACAGCGCGTCGCCCGATTTCGCATCAAACGCCGCGATGAAGCCGCGCACCCCGGTCTCGCCGCCCGAAGTGCCCACCATCACTTTGTTATCCACGATGAGCGGGGCCATGGTCATGTAATAGCCGTTGAGATAGTCCTCGACCTGCTTCTCCCAGATGACCGCGCCGGTTTTGGCGTCGAGCGCGACCAGAAAAGCATCCACGGTGGCGATGTACACGCGGTCGCCGTAGAGCGCGACGCCGCGGTTGGTGGGGTGCAGCTGAAACAGGTCTTCGGGCAGCTCACGGCGGTAGCGCCACAGGATGTTCCCGCTACGGGCATCAATCGCCAGCACCTGATTGCGCGGCGTGGTGATGAACATCACGCCGTCGTTCACCAGCGGCGGCGCCTGATGCGCTTCTTCCATGCCGGTCGAGATTGACCACAGTGGCACCAGTTTGTTGACGTTGCCGGCGTTGATTTGATCCAGCGGGCTGTAGCCCTGGCTGTCGTAGGTGCGGCGGTACATCAGCCAGTTGCCGGGCTCAGGTTTCACCAGACGTTCGGCGGTGACCGGGCTGTAGGCGGACTGCTCAGCCGCCGACACGCCAGCGGAGAGCGTCACTAACAGGGATATCAGAAGCGTAGATAAACGAAGCATGGGATTCTCCATTACGCGGGTTTGGCGCCGCCGACGCGGGCGGTGAAGGCGCCGGCGACCAGCAGTTGGCCGTTTTCGAGCTTGAGTGGGAGCGCGGGGAGCGGGCGCGGCGCTGGACCTGCCACGCGGGTGGCAGCCGTTGCCGGATCAAACTCCGAGAGATGGCAGGGACACACAAAATGCAGCGTCTTGTCGTTCCACTCCGTCACGCCGCAGCCCGTGTGCGTGCAGGTGCCGGCATAGGCCACGATGCCATCGGCGGCCAGCGCTGTCGTGGCTGCGTCCAGCGTCTTGGGGTCGAGGCGCACCAGCAGGATCTGGTTGAGGCGCGACTTCTCGCGGGTCACGCCGCTCGCGGCGTCTTGTGGAAAAACCATCAGCGGCGCGGCCTTCAGTTTGACGTCGGCCGGCGTAATCACGCGGGGATTGTCATCCCACGACGGCGTGGCGAGTAAATCGCCCGCTTGCGGCGGCAGTTTGGCGGGTGAGGTGTCGGCGCTCACCGCGAGCGGCAAGCTGGCGCAAACCGCGATCCCGGCCAGGCCTTCCAGCAGGCGGCGACGCCCCGCGCAGCAGTTGTCAGCGGCATCGGCGCTCATTTACGCCTCCAGATTTTTAATCATGCGCGACGGCGTAAACACCATCACCAGTTCGCCGCGCTGATTGCGCACTTCGTTACGCGTGGTCACCACGCCGCGGTCACCCCGCGAGGTCATGCGCGCAGCGGTCACTTCTACCCACACTTCGATCGTGTCGCCCACAAACACCGGGGCTTTGGTTTCCAGATTGCCGCCCAGAAAGGCCATGCCGGTGCCGGTGAGGGCGCCGCTGGAAATCACCATGCCTTCGGCCAGCGACATCGTTAGCGCGCCGGGGATGATTCGGCCGGCAAACCCGAGTTCGGCGGCGACCTCGGCGTCCATGAAGAGACTTTCGTTGAAGCCGCAGGTGCTCACAAAGCTCATCAGGTCGAACTCGGTGACCGTGCGGCGACTGGTGCGCCAGCGCAGACCGACCGGCTGTTGGTGAAAGCCCAGGCAGTGGGAAAACAGGGCAGGGCGAGAATCAGTCATGCGGCACTCCGGGGATTCGGATTCGAGACCCATCGGATGACGGGTGGGAGACGCATGCTAACAAGGCATGGGTGCACGCGGCACCCATCAAAACACGGTGCGGAGCAGCAAATGCGGCCGCGTGGCGCGCCCTGGCGGCGCCATCGCCTGCGGCCGGGGCTTTAGAGCAGCAAGGACTTCAACCAGCGCCCGATGTCCGCGACCTGCGCGGGACACACCGCGTGCTCCATGGTGTAGCGGCGGTAGTTCACCGGATAGCCGAGCGCGCGCAGCTGGTCGGCGGCGCGCTGGCCCATGGCCTCGGGCACGATGGGGTCGTTGCGGCCATGATGAATTTCGATCGGCATGCCTTCGCTCGCTGCGGCGGCGATTAGCGTTTGCGCGGTGGCGAAGTAGGTGGAGAGCGTGAGCAGGCCGGCGAGTCGCTCGGGATAGGTGAGGGCGGCTTCATAGCCCACCGCGCCGCCCTGCGAGAAGCCCGCAATCACGATCCGATTGGCGGCAACGCCGCTCGCGACTTCGGCGTCGATCAGGGCGTGCACCGCCTGCGCGGAGGCCATGAGCTGAGCGGCGTCGACCTTGCGCTCCAGATCCATGGCGAGGATGTCGTACCAGGCCGGCATGAGCATGCCCTGGTTGATCGTCACCGGAATGTTCGGCGCATGCGGGAAAACAAAGCGCACCCGGTGACCGCGAGGCAGCCCGAGTTCGGGCACTATGGGTTCGAAGTCGTGGCCGCTGGCGCCCAGACCGTGCAACCAGATAACGGTTGCGTCGGGGGTACCAGCCGGGTTGATTTCAACTGCAGGCAAAAGACTCATGAGGCATTTGATCCAGAAACTTCAGCACAAGAAAGGGCGCGACCCCAGCGCGCAGGCCGGGGCCGCGGCAGGACTTACAGGTAGGGAATGACCTCGTAACCAAAGCGGCGAATATCTTCCAACGCTTCCGGCTGATCCGGCTGGCCAATCTGGCGCATGCGAATCATCAGGTAGTCGGGCTGGATGACGTCCTGCCACTTCTTGAGTTGTTCCAGACACTGTTTGGGCGAGCCGGCGATCAGGCGATCTTCGGCCACGCGTTCGAAGGTGAGTTCATCGGAAGACTTCACGCCTTCCATGTACTTGTCGGGATAGTAGGCGCCAAAGCTGTGGTACCAGCGATGGGTTTGCATGGTCATTTCGTTCTTGCTGACCACATGCTCCCAGTCCTTGCCAATGATGCAGTCGCGCATCAGGCACACAAAGGGTTTGCGGCCGGCGGCGTGGGCGGCTTCGCGGTACTGATCGGTGAACTGCTTGATGACCGGCAGCGACTGGATGGGATCGGCGATCCAGCCATCGGCCAGGCGCCCGGCGCGGGCGATGCCTTCCGGCACCCAGCCGGCCAGCCAGATCGGCGGGCCACCGCGCTGATAGGTGCGCGGCGTGACGCGGGCGTTTTCAATCTTGTGGTATTTGCTTTCGTGGCTGAAGCGCTCGCCTGAAGCAGCCTTGCGCAGCACTTCCACCAGCTCTTCGGTACGACCCACGCGCTGCTTAATGTTCACGCCGAACTGGTCGAAGTCGGCCGGCTGGTAGGCGATGCCGGCGGCGGTAATGAAGCGGCCCTTGGTGGCTTGGTCGACGACGGCGATGTCTTCAGCGAGGCGCACCGGGTGGTAGAGCGGGGCGAGCAGCACGCAGGTGCCCACCTTGATGCGCTTGGTGCGCATGCCAACCATGCCTGCCATCAGCACCGGATTGGGCAGATAGGCGTCGTCCTGCTGGTGATGTTCGGTAAAGAAAAAACCATCAAAGCCTACGTCTTCGCAGACCACGGCCTGCTCCATGACCTCGTCGATCATGCGGGCGACGTTCTCGCCATGCGGTGGATCTTGCGTACAGGGGAAATAGCCGACTGGCAGCATGCAGCTTGCTCCTTGGTTCGTTTAGCGTTTTCAGGTTTGACGGACGCCGCAGTGTACTGCGAGCGCTCTGGTCATTCGACCGGGAATCATCAGGCGGGGAGGTGCGGGGGCGTTATTGGCGCATCTGCTCTGTGACACTTTGCGTCCCGACGGCGTCTTCAATCGCTCATTTGTTCGCGTAGGAAGCCTATCAGCAGCTGCTCAACGGCGGTCGGGTTATCGGCATAGGGGAAGTGACCAGAATCGCTCAGCACCACAATGTCGGCGTTGGGAAAGGTCTCGCGCTGGCGCCACGCCAGCGTGGTGGGCAAGTACACATCGTGTCGGCCCCAGACCACCAGCGCCGGGAGATTGAGGGGCAGCAGCGCAGTGCGCACCTCGGCCCAGAAGCCGTCCACATTGGCGCTCGCCCGATACAGTTTCAGCACGGCCCGTCGGGTGCCGGCGTCAAAGTCCTCAAACATGCGGTCTATGAACTCGGCCGGCAGACCGCGCGGATTGCCGCGTTTCAGCATCAACC
>CANFVX010000052.1 GCA_947450495.1 Gammaproteobacteria bacterium | reverse complement strand
TACTGCGCGGCCGGGTATCGTCATCGGCAAGAAGGGCGAGGACATCGAAGCGCTTAGGAAGCAAGTCTCTGCCCTGATGAAAATCCCCGCGCATATCAGCGTGGAGGAGATTCGGAAGCCAGAACTCGATTCCTATCTGGTCGCCGAATCGGTCGCGCAACAGCTAGAACGGCGCATCATGTTCCGACGCGCGATGCGACGGGCTGTTTCGAACGCAATGCGCCTGGGCGCTCTGGGGATCAAGATCAACGTCGCCGGTCGCTTGAATGGCGCGGAGATCGCGAGAACCGAGTGGTACAGAGAGGGACGGGTCCCACTCCATACCTTGCGCGCCGACATCGACTACGGCTTCGCAGAGGCACATACGACCTACGGCGTAATCGGCGTAAAGGTCTGGATTTTTAAAGGCGAAGTGCTCAGTCGCGCCGACCTCGGCAAGGCCGATGCCGCTACTGACGCCGTAGCGGGTTAAGGGAGTTGGCGAGATGCTACAACCTAAGAACACGAAATATCGTAAACAGCATAAAGGCCGTAACACAGGTCTTGCCCAGCGTGGGAGCGACGTGTCGTTCGGCGAATTCGGCCTGAAGGCCACGTCTCGTGGGGCGCTTACTGCACGACAAATTGAGGCGGCTCGGCGCTGCATCACTCGCACGGTCAAGCGCGGGGCTAGGGTCTGGATTCGGGTGTTTCCTGATAAGCCTATCAGCAAGAAGCCGCTCGAAGTTCGTATGGGCAGCGGTAAGGGTGGCGTCGAGTTTTGGGTGTGCCGGATAAAGCCCGGCATGGTGTTGTATGAGATGGAAGGTGTGGACGAAAGCGTTGCGCGCGAAGCGTTTCGTCTCGCCGGCGCAAAGTTGCCGGTACGCACAACCTTCGCCTCGCGGAAGGTGATGTGATGAAAGCAAAGGAATTACGCGATAAAACGCCAGATGAGCTTAATGCGCTCGTTCTGGAAAAGCGTCGGGAGCAGTTTAACGCGCGAATGCAGCGCGGTACGGGCGCCGAGGCGCGGCCAGACGTACTGCGGTCAGCTCGTCGTGATATCGCCCGCATTAAAACTATTTTGACCGAGAAGAGCCGGAGCGCCTGATGGAGATTGCGACCAAAACCAAGCGGACGCTGACCGGTCAAGTGGTGAGCACTAAGATGGACAAGACCATCGCTGTGCTAATCGAGCGCCAGGTTGAGCACCCGATTTACAAAAAATATTTGCGCAAGTCCACCAAGTTGCTCGCTCACGACGAGGACGGCGAATGCGCCGAAGGTGACGTGGTAGCCATTGAAGAATGCCGGCCGCTGTCGAAGCGTAAGGCTTGGCGTCTGCAGCGCGTGATTACTCGCGCGAGCGGCGTCTAACCCCACACAGCCGCAAGCGGAGTAGAAATCCATGATTCAAATGCAAACCATGCTCGACGCGGCAGACAACAGCGGTGCTCGCCGTCTCATGTGCATTAAGGTTTTAGGCGGTTCGCACCGTCGTTACGCACACGTTGGGGATGTGATCAAAGTCAGCATCAAGGACGCGATTCCGCGGGGCAAGGTTAAGAAGGGCGATGTCTTTAACGCCGTCGTCGTGAGAACCCGGAAGGGCGTTCGGCGTCCGGATGGTTCGGTTATCCGCTTCGACGGTAACGCAGCCGTCCTGCTCGACAAGCAGTTGCAGCCCATTGGTACTCGTATTTTCGGGCCCGTAACGCGCGAGCTTCGCGGTGAACGCTTCATGCGCATCGTCTCGCTTGCGCCCGAAGTGCTGTAAGCCAGGATATCAATGTCATGATGAAAATTCGTAAAGGCGATGAGGTCTATATCCTCACCGGTAAGGACAAGGGTAAGCGCGGGAAAATCTTGAAGGTGGTGCCTGCGTCAGAAAAGGTCCTCGTAGAGGGCGTGAATATGATAAAGCGTCACACCAAGCCTAACCCAACGACGGGGGCCCCTGGCTCGATCGTTGAGAAGGAAGCGCCAGTTCACCGCTCCAACGTCGCACTGTTCAACCCCAACACGTCAAAGCCCGACCGGGTTTCTATCAAGACGCTTGAGGATGGCCGAAAGGTGCGAGTCTTTAAATCAAACAACGAAGTCGTTGACGTCTGAGCGACACGAGAATCGAGACCATGGCCAGATTGCAGGAATTCTACCGGGAAAAGGTCGTCGCCCAATTGATGGAGCAGTTTAAGTACGGCTCCGTTATGGAAGTGCCGCGCATCACTAAAGTCACCATCAACATGGGCCTTGGTAAAGCGCTTGGCGACAAGAAGATTTTGGAAAACGCGGTCAAAGAACTCGCGGATATTTCCGGCCAAAAGCCGGTGGTAACGAAGGCGCGAAAGTCTATTGCCGCGTTCAAACTGCGTGAAGGGTGGGCCGTGGGCGCAAAGGTCACTTTGCGTCGGGGTCGGATGTACGAGTTCCTAGACCGTCTGATCAACGTTGCAATGCCGCGCATTCGAGATTTCCGTGGTGTGAACGGGCGTGCGTTCGATGGTCAGGGCAATTACACGCTTGGCGTGAAGGAGCAAATCATCTTTCCCGAAATCGAGTACGACAAGGTCGACGCGATTCGTGGCATGGACATCTGCATCTCCACAACCGCGAAGACCGACGACGAGGGCCGGGCATTGCTGTTGGCCTTCCACTTCCCGCTGAGAGGACAAGCGAATGGCTAAGACTTCAATGGTTAACCGCGAGCACAAACGGATCGCATTGTCGAAGAAGTTTGCTGCTAAGCGCGCCGTGCTCAAAGAAACGATCACCGACATGAAGCTGTCCCCCGAAGAGCGGGATGCAGCTAGGATGAAGTTGCAGAAACTGCCGCGTGATTCTAGTCCGTCGAGAATACGCAACCGTTGTCGGCTAACAGGCCGTTCGCGTGGTTACTATCGGAAGTTCGGATTGGGGCGTAACGAGCTCCGCCGCTTGGCGATGGAAGGCCACATTCCCGGGCTCGTGAAGTCCAGCTGGTAATGGCCCAAGCCCAAGAAAAGTAAAAGGTTAGACCGACCATGAGCATGCAAGATCCAATCGCCGACATGTTTGTCCGCATCCGCAACGCGCAGGCGCGTGCGAAGCGTGAAACGCTGGTGCCGGCTTCGAAACAGAAAGCGGCGATTGCCAAGGTTCTGAAGGATGAGGGCTATATCTCGGACTATCATATGGACGAGTCCGACACTCACCCAAACATCGTCATCGAGCTTAAGTATTACCAGGGCCGTCCGGTAATCGAAAAGATTCAACGCGTCAGCCGGCCTGGCCTTCGGGTCTACAAGACGACTGATAAATTGCCCAAAATCGTAGGCGGACTCGGTATCGCAATTGTGTCTACGTCCAAGGGCCTCATGACCGACCGCGACGCTCGCGCCCAAGGCATTGGCGGCGAAGTAATCTGCTCGGTTTACTAGAGAGCAAGCCATGTCACGCGTAGCAAAAAAACCGATCAATCTGCCTGCTGGTGTCAAAGTAGACGTCAACGGGCAGTCCGTCAGTATCAATGGTCCGAAGGGAACGCTCTCGCACTTGCTCCATAGCGAGGTGGGTGTTTCGATTGAAGGGGATGTGCTAAGCGTTATTCCGCGTAGCGAAGCATCTGGTTCTCGCGCGCAAGCGGGTACCGCGCGCGCGCTGCTCTCCAATATGGTTGAGGGCGTTGCGAAGGGGTTTGAGCAGAAGCTCGAAATCGTGGGCGTGGGTTACCGCGCACAGGCGAAAGGCCCAATTTTGAGCCTAACCCTAGGGTTCTCCCACCCGGTGGATTTCCCGGTCCCGGACGGAATCACGATTGAGACGCCGAGCCAGACAGAAATTCTGGTGAAAGGCGTTGATAAACAAAAAGTCGGTCAGGTAGCGGCAAACATCCGCGCCTACCGCCGCCCCGAACCCTACAAGGGCAAGGGTGTGAAGTACGCAGGTGAGAAGATCCTGCGCAAAGAGGCGAAGAAGACCTGAGCGGTATGCCATGAACAAAAAGGAATCTCGTCAACGGCGCGCCAAATCGGCCCGCCGACATATCAAGGAGCTGGGCGCGACGCGTCTGAGTATCCATCGGACACCACGTCACATCTACGCCCAAATCTTTACGGCGGATGGCAGTCAGGTTCTGGCTGCCGCATCGTCGCTGGAAAAAGAGATGCGCGACAGCTTGGAGCATGGCGGCAACGTCCAGGCGGCAGCGGCCGTCGGCAAGCTGGTGGCGGAGCGCGCGCTGGCGGCGGGCATCGAATCAGTGGCGTTTGACCGCGCCGGGTTCAGGTATCACGGCCGCGTAAAAGCGCTGGCTGACGCGGCCCGCGAAAGCGGCCTCAAGTTCTAACTCCGGATTCTGGTGAATTTATGAGCGCAAACGACGGCATGGGCGATAGCCCGGAAGGCTTTCAGGAAAAACTCGTAGCCGTGAACCGGGTCGCGAAAGTGGTTAAGGGTGGTCGAATTTTCGGCTTCGCGGCCCTTACTGTGGTGGGCGACGGTTCTGGGCGAGTGGGCATGGGGCGAGGCAAGGCCCGCGAGGTTCCCGCGGCTATCCAAAAGGCGTTGGAAAACGCACGGCGGAACATGAGTAGCATTGCGCTTAACGGCGACACGTTGCAGTACCCGGTTATTGGCGAACACGGCGCGGCGAAGGTATACATGCAGCCCGCATCACAGGGGACCGGGATCATCGCCGGTGGGCCTATGCGGGCGGTGTTTGAGGTGCTTGGCGTGCATAACGTGCTTGCCAAGTGCATCGGTTCTTCAAACCCAATCAATGTGGTTCGTGCCACGATCAAAGGCTTACAGGGCATGTCGGCGCCTGACTACGTGGCCTCCAAGCGCGGCAAGACCGTTGAAGAGATTCGAGGCTAACGCCATGACAGATGTCAAAACACTTCGCGTCACTCTGGTTAAGAGCATGTCTGGGCGGCTGAAAAGCCACCGGGCATGTGTAACGGGCTTGGGTCTTCGACGGATGCACCACACCGTTGAGGTGGCGGATACGCCAGCCAACCGCGGCATGGTCAATCAGATTCATTACCTTTTAGAAATTGAAGAGGCCTGAGAATGCGCCTGAACGATATTAAACCGGCACCAGGCTCCAAAAAGCCGCGCAAGCGGCTCGGTCGTGGCATTGGCTCGGGCTTGGGTAAGACAGCCGGTCGTGGCCATAAGGGCCAGCATGCCCGGGCAGGTGGGTATCACAAGGTCGGGTTCGAGGGCGGCCAGATGCCGTTGCAGCGCCGATTGCCAAAATTTGGATTCAAGTCCCACGCGGCGCTTAGTCGAGACGAGATTCGTTTGGAAGAACTGAATCAGTTTGAAGGCGACACCGTGGATTTGCTGACCTTACGGGCTGCTGGCCTGATCAACAATGCGACTACCGAGGTCAAGATCATCGCCAGGGGTGCGATTAATCGCGTGTTGGTCGTGAAGGGCGTGAAGGTTACCAAGGGGGCGCAGGTCGCCATCGAAAACGCCGGGGGCCGCGTCGAAGCGTAATCAGATGGCAACGGCATCCCGAAAACCGCAAGTTCCGGCCGGCGCGCACCTCACCGAGTTGTACTCTCGGCTATGGTTCTTGCTGGGTGCACTGGTGGTGTTCAGGATCTGTTCCCATATTCCGGTGCCCGGTATAAATCCAACCGCGCTCGCGGCGATGTTTAATCAGCAGCGTGGGACTATTCTGGACATGTTCAACATGTTTTCAGGTGGCGCCTTGGCGCGGTTTTCGGTGATCGCACTCGGCGTCATGCCGTATATTTCGGCGTCGATCATCCTCCAGCTCTTGACGTTCGTGCATCCAAAGCTGGAGCAGCTGAAGAAAGAAGGCGAAACCGGACGCCGCACCATCAATCAGTACACGCGGTACGCCACCGTAGGATTAGCGAGTTTTCAGGCGTTTGGGATCGCTGTCATGTTGGAGCAACAAACTGCTGCAGGCATGACGTTGGTGTTGCATCCCGGAGCTGCTTTCAAGATTACGTGTGTCACTACCTTGGTGGCCGGTACGCTGTTCTTGATGTGGTTAGGCGAGCAGGTGACTGAGCGCGGCGTCGGTAACGGCATCTCGATGTTGATTTTCGGCGGTATCGCCGCCGGCCTTCCGCGGGCTGTTGGAGGGACTATTGAACTGGCGCGCACTGGCGAGATGCACGTGTTCTTGATCTTTGCCCTGTTCGCTCTGGTGATTGTCGTGACGGGATTTGTCGTGTTCGTCGAGCGAGGACAGCGGCGAATTACCGTGAACTATGCGAAGCAGCAGCGTGGTCCGCAAAGTTTCGCGGCGCCGAGCAGCTATATCCCGCTCAAGCTCAATATGTCAGGTGTGATTCCGCCGATTTTCGCCTCCAGTATCATTCTTTTTCCGGGTACGATTGCGGGCTGGTTCGGAAACTCAGAGGGAATGGGCTGGTTGCGTGATATCGCGGGCACCTTGTCTCCCGGGCAGCCGATTTACGTGATGCTTTATGCAGCCGCAATTGTTTTCTTTGCCTTCTTCTATACCGCTATCGTCTTCAACCCTAGAGAGACGGCCGACAACCTGAAGAAGCAAGGCGCCTTGGTGCCAGGGTTCCGACCAGGCGAGCAGACAGCCAGGTACGTTGATACCGTGCTGACCCGATTGACGGGTGCGGGAGCGGTTTACATCGCGTTGGTTTGCCTGCTACCTGAGTTCCTTATTCTTGAATTCCGGGTGCCGTTTTACTTTGGCGGTACCTCACTGTTAATTATTGTTGTCGTAATTATGGATTTCATTGCGCAGGTTCAGTCCCATCTGACTACGCATCAATACGCAGGCCTGCTGCGCAAAGCGAATCTCAAAGGCTACGGCCGCCGTTGAGGTCCAGAACGAGGATAGAGCCATGAAAGTACGTGCATCCATCAAACCGCTATGCCGCAACTGCCGCGTGATTCGGCGCAAAGGCACGGTCCGGATCATTTGTAAGGATCCCCGGCACAAGCAGCGCCAGGGTTAAGAACAAGATTAACGAGGTCATAAATCAATGGCGCGCGTAGCGGGAGTTAACATCCCAGACAGAAAACATTCGGTGATCGCCCTCACCCATATTTACGGCATTGGACCAACCCGCGCGCGCTCGATTTGCGAAGCCGCCAAAGTTGCGCCCGACGCTAAAATTAAGGATTTGACCGAAGAGCAGATGGAGGCGCTCCGCGCTGAAGTCGGACGCTTCACGGTTGAAGGGGATCTGCGCCGGGAAGTTTCCATGAGCATCAAACGCTTGATGGATTTAGGCAGCTACCGCGGTCTCAGACACCGCCGCGGTCTTCCGGTAAGAGGGCAACGCACCCGTACCAACGCGCGCACGCGTAAGGGTCCACGTCGAGGGGTAGTGAAGAAATGACCGGTCAGGATAAAGCGTAATGGCGACACAGCAAGGCGCTGCGGGAAAAGCCCGTAAGCGAACCAAAAAGAATGTCGTTGAGGGCGTGGCGCACATCCACGCCTCCTTCAACAATACGATCATCACGATCACAGACCGCCAAGGGAACACGCTCGCGTGGTCTACCTCGGGCGGCAGCGGATTCCGCGGTTCGCGCAAGAGCACACCGTTCGCTGCCCAGGTGGCAGCCGAGAAGCTCTCTAGAGTAATCGATGAGTTCGGCACGCAAACGCTTGATGTATTCGTGAAAGGCCCGGGTCCGGGACGCGAGTCCGCGGTGCGAGCGCTCAACTCCGCGGGTTTCAAGATTACGAATATCACTGACGTTACCCCCATCCCGCACAACGGGTGCCGGCCGCCGAAGAAGCGCCGCGTCTAAGCATCAAGGATTAATGGAATGGCGAGATATCTCGGACCAAAGTGCAAGCTGAGTCGTCGACTCGGTACCGATCTTTCCCTGAAGGGGCGCGCACGCTCACTCGAATCGAAGTGCAAGCTGGACAAGCCGCCTGGACAGCACGGCGACAAAAAGAATCGCCGTCAGTCGGACTACGCAACGCAGTTGCTCGAAAAGCAAAAACTGCGCTACATCTATGGGTTGCTGGAGCGTCAGTTCCGCAATTACTACGCGACCGCCGCCCGCCGCAAGGGAGCGACGGGCGAAAACTTGCTCCAGCTTCTCGAGTGTCGCTTGGACAACGTGGTGTACCGAATGGGGTTCGGCACTACTCGCGCTGAGGCTCGACAACTCGTGAGCCACCGCGCAGTGATGGTTAACGGGCACGTCGTCAACATTCCTTCCTATCAGGTCGGGCCTACTGACGTAGTCGCTATTCGCGAACGGGCAAAGTCACAGACTCGCATCGTAGACGCGCTTACGGTAGCTGAGCAGATGGGCTTTCCCGACTGGCTGGATGTCGATGTAAAGAAGATGCAGGGCATCTTTAAATCTGTGCCAGAACGTGGCGATCTCCCCGCCGAGATCAACGAATCCCTTGTCGTTGAGTTGTACTCGAAGTAACAGGGTAGCTGAAGGAAATATTCATGCTCGCAGCCGTTAGCGAATTGTTGAAGCCGAAAATTGTTGATGTCCAATCCTTGGGCCTCAACGCGGCAAAAATTACGATCGAGCCCCTTAATCGAGGTTTCGGTCACACGCTCGGTAACGCCTTGCGCCGCGTCCTGCTGTCTTCTATGACGGGAGCAGCGGTGGTCGAAGTTGAGATTGAGAACGTCCTCCACGAGTACACGACCATTGAGGGCGTGCAGGAGGATGTGACCGATATTTTGCTGAATTTGAAGGGTTTGGCCATCAAGATGCACACCCGTGACGAAGCGACCCTGACCCTTAATAAAAAGGGGCCCGGAGCTGCCGTCGCGGGAGACATCCTCGTCGATCACGACGTTGAAATCGTGGACCCGCATTACCACATTGCTGGTCTTGGTGTGAACGGCGAGCTGAACATGACGCTTAAAATCGCTCGCAGCCGCGGCTACCAGCCAGCGCTGACGCGCGAGACGTCGGATGAGACGACCGACACCTCGATTGGTAAATTAAAGCTGGATGCGTCGTTCAGTCCGGTTCGCCGGGTCGCCTACGAGGTGCAGAGCGCTCGCGTTGAGCAGCAGACGAATCTAGACAAGCTGATCATCACGATCGAGACCAACGGGACCATAGACCCTGAATTCGCGGTGCGTGAAGCGGCGACGATCTTGCGCAACCAGCTGTCTGTGTTCGTCGACCTCGAGGGTGGGCAGGTCACGCAGCCCGTCGCCAGTGGTGGCGTGGTGGTCGACCCGATCCTCACGCGGTCTATTGACGATCTGGAACTGACCGTTCGCTCGGCCAACTGCTTGAAAGCGGAAAGCATTTATTACATTGGCGACCTGATTCAGCGGACGGAGGTCGAACTCCTCAAGACGCCGAATCTTGGCAAGAAATCGCTCACGGAAATTAAAGATGTGCTGGCCGCGCGTGGACTCTCGCTCGGAATGCGCTTGGAAAACTGGCCGCCGAAAGGCCTTTACGAGCATGAGCGCCTGTCGAACTGACAGGCCGGAACAGAGGTAGAAGAAGATGAGGCACCAAAACGCCGGGCGGCACTTGAGCCGCACTAGCTCGCATCGTAAAGCGATGTTCAAGAACATGGCGGCGTCCCTGATCCACCATGAGATCATCCGCACCACCCTGCCGAAGGCGAAGGAACTTCGCCGAGAGGCTGAGCCATTGATTACGCTGGCGAAGGTCGACTCGGTGGCGAACCGCCGATTGGCCTTCACTCGGCTGCGGGACCGTGAAGCAGTGACGAAGTTGTTCAACCTGCTCGGGCCGCGTTTTCAGACGCGACCTGGTGGTTACACGCGGATTCTGAAGTGCGGTTTCCGGCCTGGTGACTGCGCACCAATGGCCTTCATTGAACTCCTCGACCGCCCTGCGGTTGTCGCCGCGGCTGACGAGTAATAACCCGCATTGAAACGCGGGCCCTGCCCGGTCCCGCGTTGTACCTTTGTACCTTTAAGCGAGCATTTCTCTCAGCAAGTCGTTGAGCTGCTGGGGATTGGCCTTGCCCTGCGAACGTTTCATCACCTGCCCGACAAAATAGCCAAAGACCTTGTCTTTGCCTGAGCGGTATTGGGCAACTTGCGTCGGACTTTCTTCTATTACCTGCGCAATCAATGCCCGAACGGCCTCACTGTCGTTGAGTTGGCGTAGGCCTCGCTGATCTATTAACTCATCCACCTCGCCCTCGAGATTCCAGAGGGCTTCAAAGAGTTGTTTGGCGAGGTTGCCAGAGAGCGTACCGTCGGTTATCCGGGTGATGAGCTTGCCGAGACGTTCAACCGTGACCGGGCATGATTCTATGCCCACGCCATGCCGGTTGAGGTTGGCTGCTAACTCACCATTGAGCCAATTAGCAGACTGGCGTGGGTCACCCGAAGTCCGCGCGAGCGCTTCGAAATATTCGGCAAGCGGGCGGTCGGCAGCCAAGGTGCGCGCCTCATCTAACTCCAATCCGAAGTCTGCTACGTAGCGTTCGCGCCGGGTCCATGGCAATTCTGGGAGGGTGCTCTTAATCGCGTCAATGCGGGACTGTGTGACAACCACAGGGAGCAAATCTGGATCGGGAAAATAGCGATAGTCGTGCGCATCCTCTTTGCTGCGCATGCTCCGGGTTTCATGCTTGTCTGCGTCGTAGAGGCGGGTCTCCTGCACGACCTTGCCGCCAGCCTCTATGAGGTCAATTTGGCGTTCGACTTCGTACTCAATGGCGCGCTCAACAAACCGGAAGGAGTTGATATTTTTGATTTCCGCCCGTGTGCCGAACGTGTCGCTGCCCATGGGTCTGACCGAGACGTTGGCGTCGCAGCGAAAAGAGCCTTCCTGCATGTTGCCGTCGCAGATCCCAAGGTACCGCACCAGCGCATGCATGGCGCGCATATAGGCGACGGCTTCCGCCGGTGACCGCATGTCGGGTTCAGTGACCACTTCCAGCAATGGCGTGCCCGCGCGATTGAGATCGATGGCGGTGTATCCCGGAAACGCATCGTGGACCGACTTGCCGGCGTCTTCTTCGAGATGAGCGCGTGTGATGCCTATTGTTTTTGTTTCTCCGCTCGGCAGGCTAATTTCGATCCGACCATCCGAGACGATAGGCTGCTCGTATTGGCTAATCTGATAGCCCTTGGGCAGGTCCGGGTAGAAATAATTTTTCCGCGCAAAGATCGACGCGGGTGCTATTTTGGCGCCTAGCGCCAAGCCGAGGGTGATTGCCATATCCACCACCCGTGCGTTGAGCACGGGCAGTACGCCCGGAAGACCCAAATCTACTGCACACGCTTGGGTATTTTGTTCGGCGCCGTAGCGAGTTGGTGCGCCCGAAAAAATCTTGCTCTCCGCCGCAAGCTGAACGTGAATTTCCAACCCGATAACCGTTTCCCAGTGCATGCGTTTATTCCGCGGCGACAGGCATCCGGGAATGCCAGTCTGTGTGTTGTTGAAACTGATGAGCGACCTGTAGGACCCGTCTCTCGTCGAAATAATTGCCGATCAGTTGCAGACCGACCGGAAGCCCATCCACGAAGCCTCCCGGCATGGAAAGACCCGGCAGTCCGGCCAGATTCACGCCGGTCGTGTAGATATCCGACAGATACATGGTGAGCGGGTCGGCGATGTTTTCGCCGAGTGCAAAGGCCGTGTTGGGCGTGGTCGGGCCAAGTAGCACATCAACATCGTTAAAGGCCGCCACGTAATCTTGCTGTATCAGCCGCCGCAACTGCTGGGCTTTGCGGTACCACGCGTCGTAATAGCCGGCCGAGAGGACGTACGTGCCCACCAGGATGCGCCGCTTGACCTCGTTGCCAAATCCTTCTCCGCGGCTACGCGAGTACAGGTCAGCCAGATCGACCGGGTTCTCACAACGATGCCCGAACCGAACGCCGTCGTAGCGCGAAAGATTGGAGGACGCCTCAGCGCTAGCCACCACGTAATACGCGGGCACGGCGACTCCCGCGTTCGGCAGTGACACTTCCTTAATTGACGCCCCAAGCTGCTTCAGCGTGCTGGCTGTCACATCGACGCATGCGCGAATCGCCGGCGACAGGCCCGCGTCCATGAACTCGGTGGGCACTCCGACCTTCAATCCCGTTAGCGGCTTGCCGAGATCGGCCATGAAATTCTCCGGTGCGCGCTCAATCGAGGTGGCGTCGCGCCGGTCGGCACCCGTCATTGCATTGAGCATGAGTGCCACATCTTCAGCCGTTAGCCCCATCGGTCCGCCCTGATCAAGGCTGGATGCAAACGCAATCATTCCCCAGCGAGAGACCCGCCCATAGGTGGGTTTGAGCCCCGTAACCCCACAAAGCGCAGCAGGCTGTCGAATCGAGCCCCCGGTGTCGGTGCCCGTCGCGACCGGTGCAAGGCGCGCGGCAACCGCCGCCGCCGAGCCGCCCGACGAGCCGCCCGGTACGCGATTTGTGTCCCAAGGGTTACGTGCCGGGCCGAACCAGCTTGTCTCATTCGACGAGCCCATGGCGAACTCGTCCATATTGGTCTTGCCCAGCATTACCATGCCCGCTGCATGGAGACGTTCAACCACGGTGGCGTCGTATGGCGCCTGCCAATCTGCCAGCATCCGCGAGGCACAGGTCGTCTTGATCCCTTTGGTGCAAAAGATGTCCTTATTGGCGTAGGGAATGCCAAGCAGTGCTCCGTTTTCACCCGCCGCGCGGCGACGGTCCGCTTCTGCGGCTTGCGCGATCGCGAAGTCCGGACAAACGGTAATGAAGCTGTTGAACTGCCCATCAAGCCGGTTGATCCGCTCGAGGTAGTGCTGCGTTAATTCGACGCTGCTGAATTGGCCCTCGGCCAGCGCTACCGACTGTGCGGCGAGCGTTTGCGGGTAATCGGGATGCGTCATTCAATCACCCGTGGCACGAGGTAATACCCATTCTCAACCAGTGGCGCGCCTGCTTGCAGTTGGTCTCGATCGACGGCCTCCGAAACGACGTCCTCGCGTAGTTGGCCGACGGTCTCGATGGCGTGCGCCAACGGCACAATGGCGTCCGTGTTCACCTCGCCGATGAGACTGAAATGCGCGAGGATTCCGGAAAGTTGCGCGGCGTAGGTGTCCGCTTCGTGGTCTGCGATCTGTAACCGCGCAAGGCGCGCGACGCGCAGTAAATCGGCCGTGCTGAGGCTCATGCACCGAACTCGTTATCTATTGAAAGTGAAGGCAAAACCGAACTCTTGTCAGCTTGCCGAACAAGCGGTCGGCTGTTAAATTACAAGTCGATTTTATTGACGCGTCGCGCGGCTCATTCAGGCTCGTCATGGCGAGAGCCGGGATTGCAAAGCTGGCAATGCGTTAACGCAGTCTATCACGACCCTTTCGGGTCTGTCGGCCTTCCACTCCAGCCCGAACGCGCTACGCCAAGCGTCGTCGTAGTTCTTTCCCGACCGAGGGGCGCACAGAATGTTCAAAATGCTCAGAGGCGTGTTTTCCAATGACCTGTCCATTGATTTGGGCACGGCCAACACGCTCATTTACGTCCGCGGTAAAGGTATCGTTCTGAACGAACCTTCCGTCGTCGCGATTCGTCGCGGCAAAGATTCCGGTTCCAAACAAATCGCCGCAGTCGGCATTGAAGCCAAGCGCATGTTGGGGCGTACGCCGGGCCATATCGAAGCGATCCGGCCCTTAAAAGACGGGGTCATCGCCGACTTCACCGTCACCGAAAAAATGCTCCAGCATTTCATCCGTAAAGTGCACGGTAATTCCATGTTCAAGCCTAGCCCACGCGTACTCGTGTGTGTGCCCTGTGGCTCAACTCAGGTGGAACGTCGCGCGATCCGCGAGTCAGCCGAAGGTGCCGGCGCGCGCGAGGTGTATCTGATTGAAGAACCGATGTCGGCCGCGATTGGCGCCGGCATGCCGGTCAGCGATGCCAGCGGTTCCATGGTGCTTGATATCGGTGGTGGGACTACGGAAGTTGCCGTGATCTCTCTCAACGGCATCGTCTATTCAGACTCGGTGCGCATCGGCGGCGATCGCTTCGATGATGCTATCGTGAACTACGTGCGCCGCAATTACGGCAGCCTTATCGGCGACGCCACCGCCGAACGAATCAAGCACGAAATTGGTTGCGCCTACCCGAGTAACGAAGTCCGCGAAATCGAAATAAAGGGCCGAAATCTGGCCGAAGGTTTGCCGCGCAGCTTTACGCTCAACAGCAACGAAATTCTTGAGGCGCTGCAAGAACCTCTGCAAGGAATCGTTCAGGCCGTGAAGACCGCCCTCGAGAAAACGCCGCCAGAACTCGGCTCCGACGTTGCCGAGCGCGGCATGGTCCTCACCGGCGGTGGCGCGTTGCTAAGAGACCTCGATCGCTTGCTGATGGAAGAAACCGGTTTGCCGGTGTTGGTTGCCGAAGACCCGCTAACCTGTGTGGCACGCGGGGGTGGCCGGGTGCTGGAAATGATCGAGGAGCACGGGCCCGAAATTCTCGCGCTCGAATAGCGCTGACCGCGCTTCGGGCGAGAAGATAAGGAGGGAGCGATCAAGCCGCTGTTCACAGACGCTACCGCGCCGACCGCGCGGTACGTTGCCTGCGTCATTCTGTCATTCCTGCTGGTTTCCATTGACCACGCCCATCAGCATCTCGCGGCGCTGCGAGCCGGGCTCGCGATTGCGGTCTATCCCCTGCAATACGCGGCGGGCTTGCCGGTGCAACTGGTTGACGGCACCGCCCGCATCCTCGCAACGCATCGTTCGTTGCTCACCGAAAACGAGCACTTGCACGCGGAAAATCTGCTGCTGCAGGCGAAGGCGCTGCGCATGGAGTCCCTGGCGCGCGAAAACGAGCGCTTGCGCCAACTGCTGGACTCGAGCGCGGCGCGGACCGACGAAATCGCGGTTGCGGAAATTCTGACCGTCGATAGCAATCCGGCCCAACATCAGTTGGTGATCGATAAAGGCAGTCGCAACCACATCTACGTTGGGCAACCGATCGCCGACGCGCACGGCATCCTCGGGCAAGTTGTTCAGGTCTCGCCCTATACGAGTACCGTGCTCCTTGTGTCAGATGAACGCCATGCCATTGCAGTAGAGCTCAACCGTACAGGCTTACGTGCTATCGCGGTTGGGACCGGGCAGACGGAACTCCTGTTGAGCTTTGTTCCCACCAATGCCGATGTGACGGCAGGTGATTTGGTTGTCAGCTCCGGGCTCGACAAACGCTTTCCGGCTGGCTATCCCGTGGGCTCAGTCACAGAAGTGTCGACCGAACCCGGCGACCCGTTTGCGCATATCAAAGTAAAGCCCAGCGCTCAGATTGGACACTCGCGTGAAGTGCTGCTGGTGTGGCCGCAGCGACGCGCGACCGAGGCGTCGGAGACCCCGTGATTTCCCGTCTTAACTGGTTTGGCGCAAGCGGTTTGAGCC
>CANFVX010000051.1 GCA_947450495.1 Gammaproteobacteria bacterium | reverse complement strand
GCCAATGCGCACACCCGGTTCCGGGTTCACAGCGCCTTCAATGACGGTGATGTTGCTCATGACTAGCCGGTGCCTCCGCTGACGTATTCGATGACTTCAAGACCGAAACCCGACAGTGCGTGATAGCGGCGCGGGTTACTCATCACGCGCATCTTGCGCACGCCCTGATCGGCGAGAATCTGCGCGCCCAAACCAATCTGGCGCCAATCGGGCAAAGACTTCTGCGCTTTGGCGGCGAGCGCTTCCGGCATCTCAACGGTGCCCTTGGCGTAGTGCATCACCTGCCGGATAAGTTCGTCGTTGCCCACCTGATTGCTGAGCACCACCACCACGCCTTCGTTCGCTTCTGCCACTCGACTCAAGGCGTCACGCAGCGGCCAACCGGCATCGGGCCGGATGCTGGCGGTGAGGTCTTCGAAGGGATTGTAGATATGTACCCGGACCAGCGTGGGGTTTTCGGGCTCGATCGTGCCGCGGGTCATCGCCAGATGCAGATCACCATGCATGCGGTCGCGATACACCGTGAGACGAAACTCGCCGAACTCGGTCGGCAGTACCGCTTCGGCGGCGCGTTCGACGGTCTTTTCATTCTCGATGCGGAAACGGATGAGGTCCGCGATGGTGCCCATCTTCAGTCCGTGCTGGGCGGCAATCTTTTCCAGATCCGGACGCCGCGCCATCGTGCCGTCGTCGTTCAGGATCTCAACGATGACCGCCGCCGGTTCGAGGCCCGCAATCTGCGCCAGATCGCAGCCCGCTTCCGTGTGGCCTGCGCGGGTCAGCACGCCGCCCGACTGCGCCATCAAGGGGAAAATATGCCCCGGCTGGACGATATCCGAAGGCTTGGCGCCGGGCGCCACGGCGGCCTGAATGGTGCGCGCCCGATCGGCCGCCGAAATGCCGGTGGTCACGCCCTCGGCGGCTTCAATGGACATCGTGAAGTTGGTGCGATGCGTGTAGCGCGTGTCCTGCACCATGAGCGGCAGATTCAACTGCTGGCAGCGCGCTTCGCTGAGCGTCAGGCAGATCAAACCGCGCCCGTAACGGGCCATGAAGTTCACGTGCTCGGCGGTGCAATGACTCGCCGCCAGAAGAAAGTCGCCTTCGTTCTCGCGGTCCTCGTCATCCATGATGATAACCATGCGTCCGGCGCGAATATCTTCGATGATTTCCTCGACTGAATTGAGATTCATCGCTGTTCCAGCTAAGTGCCGATTGGGAGATCGGGTTGGAGAAAAGGGACTGTTGCAATCGCCTCAGGAGGCGACGGATCCAGCCTGTTCAGTGTTCGTGGGGCTTGCGCCATAGAGATCGGCGCCATCCTGACCGTGAAGGCGTTCGAGGTATCGGGCCACCAAATCAATTTCGAGATTGACCCGGCTCCCCTGCCGCAACTCACCGAGCGTAGTACGCTCGAGCGTGTGCGGAATGATCATTAAGTCGAATTCTTTACCGCTGACCGCGTTAACCGTGAGGCTTACGCCTTCCACCGCAATCGAGCCCTTGGTCGCGATATAGCGCGCCAGTTCTGCCGGCGCGGCGATTTTGAATTGCACGTACTGTTCGCGTTCGATGCGGGCGGTAACTTCCCCAACCCCGTCGACGTGACCACTGACCAGATGACCGCCTAAACGGTCGGACAGGCGTAGTGCTTTTTCGAGATTCACACGGTCGCCAGCTTGCTTGCCACCGAGGCTGGTACGCGCCAGGGTTTCAGGCGAGACATCGGCTTCAAAGCGCTCAGGCCCCAAGGCGACTGCGGTGAGGCAGGGCCCGGACACCGCGATGCTGTCGCCCAAGGCGACATCGCTGGTATCGAAGCCCGGCGCGACGATCGACAGCCGCACAGAGTTGCCTTGCGGCACGAGGGACTCGATGAGGCCGAGCGTTTGAATGATTCCGGTAAACATCCGGGCAATATCGATTATGCGTCCGCCAGCGTCAAGCCAAAGCGGGCGTCAGCGTCAGGCGCAGGTCCCGCCCAATGCTGCGGGTTTCCAGACATTGAAAGCGCTTGGCGTCCGACAAATTGAGCAGTTCGCGGGTCGCAAAAGCGCTCCGGGCGGTGGCGCCCAGCAGCATCGGCGCGAGGTAGATCACGAGTTCGTCGACCAGCCCTGCATCGAGCAGCGCGCCGGCCAGCAGCGGGCCGCTCTCCACCAGCACCTCGTTGAATTCCAGCGCCGCGAGCCGCGCACACACGGCGTGCAGATCAAGCGCCTCGTCGCTCGCTGGCTGCGATTCAATTTCAGCACCGAGCGTGCGCAAGGATTGCTGGAGCGCCTCCTCGCTATTGCGGGTAAAGACCACCGTGCGCCCGGGCTCGCGCAACATCGCAGCGCCAATGGGAAAGCGGAGCTTGCTGTCGAACACCACGCGCGCGGGCTGTCGGTCGGCGAGGTCAAAGCGCGGATCGCGAACCGTCAGGCGAGGATCATCCGCCAACACCGTGCCGATACCGCACAGCACCGCACAGCTCTGGGCGCGGAGGCGCTGGACGTCGGCTCTCGCTTCAGCGCCGGTAATCCACTGGCTCTGCCCGTTGGCGAGCGCGAGCTTGCCGTCGAGGCTCATGCCGAGCTTCAGCGTGATGAACGGGCGACCGCGCTGATGGCGGCTGTGAAAGCCACGATTGAGCCGGCGCGCCTCATTCGCCATTACGCCGCCCGTGACGCGGATGCCGGCCGCTTCAAGCTGGCGCACGCCGGCGCCAGCGACCTGTGGATCGGTGTCCCCGTCGGCATAGACCACGCGGCTGACGCCCGCTTCAATCAGACCTTCGGTGCAGGGCGGGGTTCGCCCGTAGTGACAACAGGGTTCGAGGGTGACGTATGCGGTGGCGCCGCGCGCCTTGTCGCCGGCATCGGCCAGCGCCACGCGCTCGGCGTGGGGGCCGCCGGCGTGGTGATGAAATCCACGCCCCACAATTTCGCCGTTGCGCACCAACACGCAACCCACGCGGGGATTAGGCTTGGTGGAACAACGACCGCGCTCAGCGAGACGCAGGGCGAGCGCCATGAAGCGGCTATCTGTTGGAGCAGTGTCCACAGCGCCGGGCTGGACGCCTGCGCGTCAGCCGCGCTCCTTGTCAGGCTCTTGTGGCAGCAAGGCCAGCTGATGTTCGCGCGCGCCCGGGGGTAAATCGTTCTCCAGACGCTCAATTTCATCCAGAAAGGCGCGCACGTCTTCGAAGCTGCGATAGACAGAAGCGAAGCGGACGTAGGCCACCTGATCGAGCGCCCGCAGTTCCTCCATCACCAGTTCGCCGATGCGGCGAGAATCAATTTCACGGTCCCCGCCTTCGCGCACCCGGCGCCGGATCCGGTCAAGCGCGGCTTCCACACGCTCCATGGCAACGGGTCGCTTTTCCAGCGCCTTCACCACGCCGCGCCGCAGCTTTTCATCGCTGAAAGTCTCCCGCCGGCCATCGCTCTTGGTGACTCGGGGCAGGCTGAGTTCGGCGGTCTCGTAAGTGGTGAAGCGCGCCTTGCATTCCATGCACTCGCGCCGTCGCCGGATTTGGTCGCCTTCCCCCAGCAATCGGGAGTCGATGACGCGGGTATCGTTATGGGTGCAGAAGGGACAGTGCACGGAGGGCGGCGGCCTAGGCCGTATACACCGGGAATTGCTGACAAAGCTCCTTCACGCGACCGCGGACATCCGCGATCACCGCCGGCTCATCCATGTGGTCCATGACTTCGCACATCCAGCGCGCCACCGTTCGCACTTCGTCTTCGCGGAAGCCGCGCGTGGTCACCGCCGGGGTGCCGATGCGAATGCCGCTGGTGACGAAGGGCGACTGCTTGTCGTTGGGCACCGCGTTCTTGTTGACCGTAATAAACGCCTGGCCGAGCGCCGCGTCTGCCGCCTTGCCGGTGTAGCCCTTGGCGCTGAGGTCGAGCAGGAAGAGATGGTTGTCGGTACCACCCGACACCACATCGTAGCCTGCGGACAGGAAGGTCTCGGCCATCGCACGCGCGTTGCGCAGCACCTGTTCCTGATATTCCCGGAAGCCCGGTGCCATGGCCTCTTTGAAGGCGACCGCCTTGGCAGCAATCACGTGCATCAGGGGGCCGCCCTGAGTGCCCGGAAACACCGCCGAATTCACTTTCTTTTCGAGCTCTTCGTTCCCTTTGCCCAGAATGATGCCGGAGCGCGGGCCACGGAGGGTTTTGTGGGTGGTCGAGGTGGTCATGTCGGCCAGCGCGACCGGGCTCGGATAAAGCCCCACGGCCACCAGGCCCGCCACGTGGGCCATATCCGCCACCAGATAGGCGCCCACTTCATCGGCAATTTCGCGGAACCGGGCCCAGTCGAGCAAACGGGAGTACGCAGAGAAGCCGGTCATGATGAGACGCGGGCGATGCTCACGCGCAAGGCGGGCGACTTCGTCGTAATCAATCAGCCCGGTATCGGGGTTAATCCCGTATTGCACAGCGCGGTAGGTGCGGCCCGAAAAATTAACCGCCGCGCCGTGGGTGAGATGGCCGCCGTGGGCGAGGCTCATCCCAAGCACGCAGTCGCCGGCGTTCAGCATGGCGAGATACACCGCGCCGTTAGCCTGCGAACCAGAATGCGGTTGGACGTTGGCGTAGGCGGCACCGAACAGCGCTTTCGCCCGGTCGATGGCGAGTTGTTCGACCACGTCAACGTATTCGCAGCCGCCGTAGTAGCGCTTGCCGGGATAGCCCTCGGCATATTTGTTGGTTAGCACCGAGCCCTGAGCCTCGAGCACGCGCGGGCTGGCATGGTTTTCGGAAGCAATCAGTTCAATATGGTCTTCTTGCCGCTGGCGTTCGTTGTTCAGCGCTTCGGCAAGCTCAGGATCGAAGTCCTGAATCCGCATGTCATGGGAAAACACAGTCCGCGTTCCTCCGTCGATGATGGTAAGAGCGGAACACCGGCACGCGGCATCCCGTTGAGGCTTGTCAGCAGTTTCCCCGCTACGGGCGCGAGGCCCTGTATGGATGAAAGACCGGCTCCGCGACACTCGTGGCGAGTTCGTCGCAGACGGGGCATTATCAGGGAACGGGCCGTTCATCTCAATGAAACATAGCGACAAGTCCCGGACATTCAGTACCGCATGCGGGCTGCAAACGCCGGTTAGCTTTCGATTTGTTGGGCGCCGTCGCGCACTGACCGCGCGACAACGTGAACCGAAGCTCAGCACCAACCAGCGTTAATCATCAGCATCGCTGAGGCCAGCAGCAGTGACCGCATTCAGCGATTCATCCTCCAGTTCCTTTAGCCGCGACGGCGACGGTGCGCCCGAAGCGCGCTTCCAGATTTTCAACCGTGACCGCCTGCATCGCGTGTACGCCAGTTTGTTGCCACGCCAGGAAGCGCTGATTCGAGTCCTGCCGCTGCTGTTTCACGCCAATCATCCCTTGCTGCCGGGCTATGTTTCGCAAGAAACGCCCAGCGGCATCAGCGACTACTCGCCCGATCAGGCCGCGCTGAGCGCGGTGAGACAGCTCGCCCGAACCTATGTGTTCGAGCAACGGATGTTGCGTAGCTTCGCGATCAACGGGCTTTATCTCATGGGCAGCCCGGGGACCATTGCCTACACGCGAGACAGCGATTTCGACGTGTGGCTGGTGCACGACCCGGCGCTCGCTCCCGAAGCCATTGCGCTACTGCGGGATAAAGCCCGTCGCATCGAAGATTTCTCCGCGCACATAGGCCTTGAGATGCACTTCTTTGTCTTCGACGCGGAGAGTTTTCGGCACGGCGCGACGCTGGACATGAGCAACGAAAGCGCCGGCAGCTCACAGCATTTTCTGCTGCTGGACGAGTTTTATCGCTCCAGCATTCTGCTCGCCGGCATGCTCCCCATGTGGTGGGCGGTGCCGCCGGAAGCCGAACACTGCTACACAGAATTTGTGGCAGAGGCGCTGCACACGCGACGCCTGTCGGCACAGCGCTTCGTTGATTTCGGGGGGCTCGAGCAAATTCCGGCCGGTGAATTTTTTGGTGCCACTGTCTGGCAGCTCTACAAGAGCATTGAGTCACCCTACAAATCGGTGATGAAGCTCCTCTTGATGGAAGCCTACGCGGCCTCGTATCCCAATATCTCAGAGTTGCTGAGTCATCGACACAAGCGCGCGCTCCTGCAACCGGATGTCACGCTGGATCAACTTGATCCCTATCTCGCCATGTACCGCAGGGTTGAGGAATATCTTCAGCACAACCACGACGAAACCCGACTGCGCGTCCTGCGCCGGGCGTTCTATCTCAAGGCCAGCGACCCGCTCAATGCGGCCCGTAGCAGCGATTGGCGGCGGGAACTCATGCAACAGTTACTCAACGAGTGGGAATTCACACCGCAGGAAATCAAGCATCTGGACGAGCGCCCGCACTGGCGCATCGATAACGCCGTCGAAGAGCGGCGGGACATCGTCAAGGTTTTGCAGAAAAGTTATGCCTCGCTATCGGACTTTGCGCGAACCCATGGCGACAAGCGCATCACCGAAACCGATTTGAGCGTGCTCGGCCGCAAGCTGTATGCGGCCTTCGATAAAAAGCCCAACAAAATCGAACTTATCTCGCGCGGCCTGTGCACGGCGCCAGAAGAAACCGAACTGTCGCTGTATCAACTGACCTTCGAGCGCGCCGGCACCCAATGGGTATTGTTCCGTGGGAACGTTACGCCGGACGAACTAGCCAATAAGTCGCCCCTGCATCGCTCAAGCGCGCTGCTGGACGTGCTGGCCTGGAGCTTTTTCAATCGACTATGCAACTCGCAGACGGTTTGGCACTGCTCTATTGGAAGCCGTCGGCAGTCACCACAGAATGTTCGACGGCTGCTCGAGACGCTGGAGGCGCACTATCCATCCCGGGAACTGGTCGCCAGTGAGACGCTTTCGCTGAGTCTGCCTGCGCGGGTCGTGAGCGCGCGCTTTTTTGTGAATTTCAGCCTTGAAGCTGCCGGCCCCGCGCTCCCCGACGGCGGCGTGATGACCAGCAACCGCACCGATGCGTTCCAGTTTGGCGGTCAGCGCGTCAACCTCGTCAAAAGCGTCGACCTGCTGCTGCAAACGAGTTGGGAGGAATTGTTCAGCTATCACTTTGAAGGCGATGACAGCCCGCTCAAAGCTGCCTGTGAATATCTGAACCGATTCGACCCCGCGCGGGCGCTGCCAGGTGAGGAACCCGACGTGCATTGCTTTGACCTCGACTACGGCCAGTTGATTGCGCAGAGGGTCAATCGCTTTCTGCAAACCTTGCGGACCGCGCATGGCCGCATCGATAGCGAATCCTCCAGCATCGTGACCGCCCGACTGGGCGACAAGCTCTTTGATGTCACGCTAGACGATAACGGTGCCAGCTACCGAACGCACGCCACACTGGCCTCGCTGACGCGCGCGCTGGGGGAGCAATCGCCGCGCTTCAAGCAGGTGTGGTTCGACCCGGCGTGCGCGCCGGAGTCTCCGCTGCAGTTCATTTATCAGCGCAATCAGCGCGGAATAATTCAGGTTTATGCCTGGCCTCGGCGCGACCGAATTGATGTCTTTGTGCTCGACGGCGACGGCAGTCTGGTGAGCTATCTGCATCAGGATCCGGACCCCCACGTCTTGTTCTCCCATCTCCACCAGTTCTTTGAAAACGCCCAACGCCATTCGCCAGCCTTTGATGGCGAAGCCGCCGGCTCGCTGCAGACCGTCGAGTTTGCCATCGTGCAAACCCGCGCGGCACAGGAGTTCAGTGCGCTGGCCGTGGCGGCGCCGACCGTTACCCGGCGCAACTACCTGCCGCTGCGGCTGTATGTCGACCTCGACGCCAATGGCAAAACCCAATTCAGCGCCTATCTGGAAGATCAGGAGTTTTCTTCGGGTGAGCATGGGGTCGCGTTTTTTGATGCCATCGCCGTCTCGGTCCGCAGCCGGCGAGTCAGTCGCGGTCATTACCCGGTGTTCATTACCGACCTCGAGCTGTCCGACCGTCTCCTTCGCGAACGCGGTCTGGAACCAAGGCACTTGCTCGAACTCCTGCGCCAGAAACTGCGAATCGAGCGCCAGCTCTCGCAGGCGCTGCTCAAGGTCAAACCCGACGGCCACGCGTAGGGCCGGGGAATATGGGTACAATCGCCGCGATTCTGCATCCCCCTCGCGAGCCTTTATGACGCCTATCGATTCCCTGCTTTCCCGCGCGGAAAGCCTGCTTACCCGCCTGGAAGCCCTGTTACCGCCCGCCCAGAGCAGCAGCCTTGGTGACGCCATTGCCTGGCGCTGGCGCAAACGGAATGGCCAGGGCTGGCTCGCACCGATTACCCGCTTCAGTTCAATCACGCTGGCCGATCTACAGCACATCGAAGTGCCGCGCACCGAACTCGAACGCAACACGCGCCAATTCCTGCAAGGCCTGCCCGCCAACAACGCGCTGCTGTGGGGCCCGCGCGGCACCGGCAAATCCTCGCTGGTAAAAGCCTTGCTGAATGCCTACGCCGATCAGGGCTTGCGGCTGATTGAGGTCGAGCGCCAGGACCTTATCGATCTCCCGGAAATTGTGGAGCACGTGGCCGAAGCCCCGGGGCGTTTCATCGTCTTCTGCGACGACCTCGCCTTTGACGAGCACGACCAGACCTATCGGGCGCTCAAGACCGTGCTGGACGGCTCGGTGCTGGGCGCGCCGGATAACCTGCTGATTTACGCCACCTCGAATCGGCGTCATCTGGTGCCCGAAAGGCAGCGCGACAATCAGGACGCCCGCCACGACGAAAATGGCGAAGTCCATCAAAGCGAGGCGGTGGAGGAAAAAATTTCTCTCTCCGAGCGCTTCGGCCTGTGGCTGTCATTCCATCAGTTCAACCAGTCGCGCTATCTCGATATCGTCACCCACTGGCTGACGCAGTTGGGGGTGGTCGATCCGGAATCTCCCGACGTGCGGCACGCCGCCCTGCAGTGGGCGTTACTCCACGGTTCGCGCAGCGGCCGCGTCGCGCAGCAGTTCGCGCGCGACTGGGCCGGACGCAGCGGTCTGAAATAACGGCCCCGGGCCCAGCGGCGTTTGGGCCCAGAAGCAATGACAGCCCTTGCCGACGGACAGCGCGGCGAGCTTTTCGCACTGGAGGATTTGTGAAGCGTTTTGCAATTATCGGTGGTAGCGGTCTCGATCAACTCAACGCGCTCGAGATCACCGGGCGGCGCCCCGTGATGACGCCGTGGGGAGCGCCTTCAGCCCCCTTGTGCGAGGGGCTCTTCAAGGGCGCACCGGTGATCTTTCTGCCGCGCCACGGGGAGGAGCATTCCCTACCGCCCCACCGCATCAACTACCGCGCCAATATCGCGGCGCTGCGGGATGCGGGGGTGACGGACATCATCGCGGTGACCGCGGTAGGGGGCATCGGCGCAGATTCCGGCCCGGGCGTGCTCGTGGTGCCGGACCAAATCATCGATTACACCTACGGCCGCGAGCACACATTTTTTGATGGCATGGGCGCCACCGTCGACCATGTGGACTTCACCCTCCCCTACAGCGCGAGCTTGAGAAAGCTACTCGTCGGAAGTGCGGCACTGGTGGGGCATGCGATCGTCGACGGCGGTGTGTACGGCGCGACGCAGGGACCGCGCCTTGAGTCCGCCGCCGAGATTGCGCGCATGGCGCGCGACGGCTGCACGCTGGTCGGCATGACCGGTATGCCCGAAGCCGCCTTAGCCCGCGAGGCGGGGCTGGATTACGCCACCCTGTCGCTGGTGGTGAACTGGGGTGCCGGCATCGGGGGCGGCGAAGTGGTCTCGATTGAAGAAATCATGCAGTGCCTGCGCGACGGCATGGGGCGCGTGCTCGAGGTCGTTGGCGCGGCGCTGAGCGCCGGCCTCAGTCCGCAGGCCCAGGCGTAGCGGCAGACCGCAGCGGCGGCGTCTCAAGCGGCCCCGCCGCAGATTCTGGCGCGGCATCGCCCTCGGACGTCTCTGGCAGCACCTGCACCAGCAGGCCCAACAAGGCGTGGTCGATGTAGCGAAGTTCGCCCACGCGCAGATTCTGATTGGGGCTGACCTTTACGCGCTGCGTGCCGAGCAGCACCCAGAACTCACCGCTGACCCGAATCTCAGGGCCGGCTTCGCGCAGGAGCAAAGTTCCCTCGAGCGCCGGCGCGGCCTCCTCCGGCAACACCGGAGAACGGAGATATATCGGCCCCGCCGCCCGCCCGGGCTGGCGCCAGGCGGTATGCAGCAAGACCTCATAGCCCGCCGTTTTGCTCAGCACGGCACTCGCGCCGCCCAGGCGGAGCGAGGAAGCCGGCAGGGCCGTGAAGTAGTCCGGCGACTCGCCCTTAACCGACTCACGCAATGGCGTTGCCCCGCCGAGCGCGGGCACTTGCTCATCGGCGGCCCACATCGACGCCTGCGCCGCGTCGCCGTAACGGAAAGCGATGACCTCGACGGTAAACGACGGCGCTGCTCTCGCCGGCACCGTCGCGATTAAAAGACTCAGCAGGATCACCCCTGGCCAGCGTTTCATGTCAGTCGCTCCAGCACCGACTCGAGTTCCTTGAAGCGCATCTCGTCATCGGGCAAGTCTTTACGAAGTCGCAGTTTGTCCTGACCATCAAGTCGATAATGCCGATCGGTTTGGATGAGTTTGATCACCTTCACCGGGTCGACGTCGGGCTTGGGACGGAACTCGAGCAAACCGCCCTGACGCGAGAAATCAAGGCGCTTAATGCCTAAGGCATCGGCGCGTAACTTGAGCGACGACAGGCGGAACAGATTGTGGACGGCCTGCGTGCAAGGTCCAAGGCGGTCGATGAGTTCCTCTTTTAACAACAATAGTTCGTGGTCGTCGGCAGCGGTCGCGATCCGCTTGTAAAGCACCAGACGCGCATGGACGTCGGGCAGATAGTCTTCGGGCAACAAGGCCGGCAAGTGGAGATCGGCTTCGCAGCCGCGCGAGGTCAGGGTTTCCAGATCGGGCTGGCGCCCGGCCTTCAAGGCCGAGACCGCGCGATTGAGCAATTCGCTGTACAGCCCGAAACCGATTTCCTGAATCTGGCCGCTTTGATCGTCGCCCAGAATCTCACCGGCGCCACGAATTTCCATGTCATGGGTGGCGAGGGTGAACCCGATGCCGAGTTCTTCCAGCGACTCGATGGCTTCCAGTCGTTTGAGTGCGTCCGGCGTCATCGCCTTGCGATGGGGCACGATGAGGTAAGCATAGGCCCGGTGATGCGAGCGGCCGACCCGTCCGCGCAGCTGGTAAAGCTGGGCCAGACCAAAGCGATCGGCGCGATAGATGATCATCGTGTTGGCGTTGGGCACGTCGATGCCGGTCTCGATGATGGTGGTACACACCAGCACATTGCAGCGCCGGTGATAGAAATCGAGCATCACCTGCTCCAGCGCTTTCTCGCGCATCTGGCCGTGCGCAAACTGCACGCGCGCCTGGGGCACCAGCGCCGCCAGTTCATTGGCCATCTTCTCGATCGTCTCGACATCGTTGTAGACGAAATACACCTGGCCACCGCGCGAGAGTTCGCGCATCAGCGCTTCGCGGATGATTTCATCCGACCATTCCTGCACGAAGGTCTGCACCGCCAGTCGCTTGCTGGGCGCGGTGGCAATCACCGACAGCTCGCGCATGCCCGACAAGGCCATATTGAGCGTGCGCGGAATGGGTGTGGCGGTGAGAGTGAGGATATCTACCTCGGAGCGCAGCGCTTTGAACTGCTCTTTCTGGCGCACCCCGAAGCGATGCTCTTCGTCGATGATGACGAGCCCCAGATTCTTGAAACGCACTTCGCGCCCCAGCAGCTTGTGCGTGCCGACCACGATGTCGAGCGTGCCTTCGGCCAGTTCGGCGAGCGCGGTGCGCATTTCACCGGAATCGCGGAAGCGGGACAGCTGGCCGATGCGGACCGGCCAATCGGCAAAGCGATCGCGAAAGCTCTGGTAATGCTGTTGCGCGAGCAAGGTGGTGGGCACCAGCACCGCCACCTGCCGCCCGCCGCTGACCGCAATCCAGGCCGCCCGCATCGCCACCTCGGTCTTGCCAAAACCCACATCGCCGCAGACCAGGCGGTCCATGGGCTGAGACTTCTGCATGTCCTCGCTCACCGCTTCAATCGCCGCCAGCTGGTCGGGGGTCTCCTCAAACGGGAAGCCCTGCTCGAAGGCCAGATAGCCTTCGCGATCCAGTTCAAACGCATGCCCTTTGCGCGCCGCGCGCCGGGCGTGGATTTCCAGCAGTTCGGCGGCCACATCGCGAATGCGTTCGGCCGCTTTGCGCCGCGCCTTATCCCACTGACCGCTGCCCAGCTTATGCAGCGGTGCGCGATCGGGGTCGATGCCGGTGTAACGGCTAATCAAGGCCAGCGACGACACCGGCACATAGAGCTTGGCGTCGTCGGCATATTCGAGCTTGATGAACTCGTTGCTGAAGTCGCCCATCGACAACACTTCCAGCCCCAGATAACGCCCAACACCGTACTGCTCGTGCACCACAGCCGCGCCGATGCGCAATTCGGCGAGATTACGCACCACGGCGTCCTGATCGACATTACTGCGACGTCGGCGTCGACGCTGCGACGCCCGCTCACCAAACAGCTGTGACTCGGTAACAATAGTGAGCGCAGGCGAGGTGATCTCAACGCCGTCGGCCAGCGGCCCGACGGTGAGCGCGACGCTGGCGTCACCGCTTTCAAATTCCGCCCAGTTCTGCAGCGATTTGAGCCCAAGGCCCTGCGCGCGAAAGAGCTCGATGAGTGTCTCGCGCCGCCCGTTCGATTCCGCGACAAACAGCACGCGCCCGGTGTGGCGCGTCAGAAACTCCTCAACCGCCAGCAAGGGCGTGCGGGCGCGGGAATCGATGGGGAGTCGGGTGCCGGGCTTGGTGGCGAAGGTTAAGGCCTTGGCGCGCTCAGCCCATTCCTCCGGCTCAATTTCGATGCAGGCATAGCGCGCAAACGCCAGTTCAAGTTCGGGGGCGCTGAGGAACAGCCGCGCTGGCGGCAACAGGGGCCGCTCGATGTCGTGACGGAGTTGCTCGTAGCGCTCGTCTACGGCACGCAGAAACGAGGCCGCCGCAGGCTCGGCCGCGCCGTCGATGATCACCAGGCTGTCTTTCGGCAGGTAATCGAACAGGGTCGAGACATCGTCGTAGAACAGCGGCAGGTAGTACTCGATGCCGGGCGGCGCCAAGCCGTCGCTAATGTCTTCGAACACCGAACTCGCGGTGGGACGGCCTTCAAAGGCCAATCGCCAGTTGCGGCGAAAGGTGGCAATGCCTTCGGCCGACATCGGCACTTCACGCGCAGGCAGAATGCGGATGCTCTCAATAGCCTCGGTGGAACGCTGAGTCTCGGTATCGAAGCGACGCAGGGCTTCGATATCGTCGCCAAAAAGGTCAATGCGGAACGGCGCGTCCTCGCCCATCGGGAAGACGTCGATCAATGAACCTCGAATCGCAAAATCGCCGTGGTCCATGACCTGCGGGACGCTGCGATAGCCTGCTTCCATGAGCTGTCGCCGAAAGCCATCGCGATCCAGCGTTTGCCCGGTGCTCAACAAGAAACTCTGGCCCTGCAACCACTGGCGCGGCGGCAGGCGATGGAGCAGCGAGGCGATCGAGACGATCAACACGCCGCGACGCAGTGTCGGCAAGGCGGAGAGCGTGGCGATGCGGTCGGAGATGATGTCCTGATACGGGCTAAACCTGTCGTAGGGCAAGGTCTCCCAATCCGGCAGATGAAACTTGGGCAAATCCGGCGCAAAAAAGGGAATTTCGGCGTCGAGCTGCGCGGCGCTTTGGGAGTCCGCACAGACCACGAGGCAAAATCCGCGGCTGGCTTCGACCGCGCGGGAAATGGCCAACGCACGCGCGGCACCATGCAGGCGAGCCCAGCGCGTGAGGCCTGGTGTATTGGGAGGTAGCGCGGGCGCGAGCGGGTTCTGGCGGGTCAAATCATCCATAGGGCAGTATCAACTCTGTCGGGCGCCAGCAATTTCAGCCGCGATGGCGGCGATTGCCGCCATCGGATCCGGCGCGCGGGTAATCGGGCGACCGATCACCAGATAATCCCCGCCGGCCGCGCAAGCGGCGGCGGGAGTGGCAATGCGCTGCTGGTCATCTTGGGCGCTACCGGCCGGTCGCACCCCTGGCGTGACGGTCAGAAAGGCCGGACCGCAGGCGGCTTTCACCAACGCAATTTCCTGGGGCGAGCACACCACGCCGTCCAGTCCAGCCGCGTGCGCCAGTCTGGCCAGACGCTCAACCTGCGCGGCAGGCTCGGCATCGATTCCAACCTCCTTCAGGCGCGCGTGATCGAGGCTGGTCAGCACCGTCACCGCCACCAGTAAGGGACGCGCCTCGTCTTCACCCAAAGCGGCACGCGCGGCCTCCAGCATTTCCCGTCCGCCGCTGGCATGCACGTTCACCATCCAGACACCCATGTCGGCAGCCGCCTTGCAGGCAGCGGCAACGGTGTTGGGAATGTCGTGAAATTTGAGATCCAGAAAGACCCGCAAACCGCGCTCGTGCAGGGCGCGGCAAATGGCAGGACCTTCACGCGTAAAAATTTCCTTGCCCACTTTGACCGCGCAGGCGGTTCCCGCCAGACGGTCGGCGAAGGCCAGCGCTTCGCGGCCCTCGGCAAAATCTAGCGCCACGATGATTGTGCGCTCGTCGCTTGCACTCATGAGTTACTCACCTTCAATACCGTAGATAGGTTTGACCGTGCTCCAGGATTTGCAGCCCGGGCAATGCCAATGCAGCGTATGCCCGGCAAATCCGCAGTGGCCGCATTGATAAGTCGCTTTTCCTGCGATGAGCCGGATGGTCGTTTCCTTTAACACCTGAAAATCGTCCAGAGCCTCGCCCTGCGCCCCGTGCAGCGCATATTCAACCAGTCGTTCAATGCCGCGAATCGTCGGTCTGATTTTGAGTTCGTGCACGATGTAGCGCTTGGCCTCGACCAGACCCTCTTGCTCGGCTTTCAATTCGCTCAGAGCCAGCGTGGCCGACACGCCCGCCCTTAATCCGGCAAGGCGAGTGAGGTACTCGCGAAACTCATCTGGTTGCTGGAGTCCGCGATAACAGCGGGCCAGCGGCTCCATGATTTCTGGCAGGAAAGCGATGTCTTGCTGCTCGACGCGCTTCAAGTGCTGTAGCGCGCGATCAAAGTCGCGGGCGGCTATGGCGAGATTCGCGAACATCAGGCTGGCGCGCACACTGCGGCGGTCAGCGACTAGCGCCTTGTCGAGGAATTCCTGTGCCTCATCGCGTTGTCCGCGTGCAATGCATTCCTCGGCCTGCTCGCAATAGAAGTGAGCGCGCTCAAGCGCGCGGTTTTCGCCGCTTAAGGACTCCAGACGAGTGCTGTATTCCAGCGCTTTGTGCCAAT
>CANFVX010000050.1 GCA_947450495.1 Gammaproteobacteria bacterium | reverse complement strand
TCGCGCCGGTCAGCGGACTTTTTGTGATGACGGAGTAGCGACCGCCGGTGGAGGCCATCGTGCCCGTCAGCGGGCCGGTGGCCATGATGAGTTTGTTGCCGGGCGAGAGCGCATCCACTTTGGGATCGATCTCGGCGGCGAGGTATTTGGTGGCCAGCCCGCGCTGACCGAGATACAGATTGGCCCACTCCATATTGAGTGGCTCCGGGGTGCAGGTGCCGTTCGTGAGGTCGACCCGCAGGATTTTTCTGGTCCATGCCATGCGTGCTGCCTCCGCTTAGCTTTTGGGGATCGACTGGCTGGCGTGCGCCTTCATGCGGGCGAGGCCGGTGTGGTCGGCATCGACATAGGTGATGGCGCCGGTCGGGCAAGCCGTGGCACAGGCCGGATCGCCGCCGCACAGGTCGCACTTGGCCACCTTGCCGGTATCGGAGTTGTAGTTCACGGTGCCGAAGGGGCAGGCAATCGTGCAGACCTTGCAGCCGACGCAAACGTCTTCGATAACTTCTTTGGCGCCGGTTTGCGGGTTGATGACGATGGCCTCAACCGGGCAAGCATGCAGACACCAGGCTTCCGAACACTGCGAGCAGGTGTACGGCGCGAAGCGACCTTCATCGTGGAAGGTAAAGACTTTGATACGGGACTTGCTGGGATTGAACACGGCCTCATTCTCGTAAGAACAGGCCATTTCACATTGAAGGCAGCCGGTGCAAAGCTCGGCCTCGAGCTGTAACGCTTTATGCATGATTGGAACTCCCGGGATCGTTGATGAGAAAAATCAGCCTCCGTGCGCGGTCCGTACGCTGGCGAGTGACCAAAGTCCCCGGGCGTCAGACGGCGTCAGCATGAGTGCTGTGGCCGCGCCATCATCAAGGCTTGCGGCGAGTTGAACACTAGCGAGATTCAGCACAAAAGGCGAGACTCCCAGCCGCCTCTCTTGGGACGACTTGCGCGAATGCCGCTTCAGCCTGCCAGCCGGGGCGCATTGCCGGAACTTGCGCTCTGGCCTTGGGTCCTGAAACCACTGATTGGAAAAGCGGAGAACTCCCCAATGCGGCTCCCCAAACTGACACGCACGCTGGCCCTCGGCGCCGCGCTGGCCTGCGCAGCCCACCCGGCGATCGCGGAGGTCAACGTGCCGCTGGGTTTTGCCGGCGATCCCGCCAGCACGGCCTGGTCAGGGGCCAAACAAGGGCTGGCCGAAGCGCAGATTCAGGGCGATTTTCTGGGCCAGACCTACACCCTGACCCCGCGCCTGACCGAGGTCAGCGCGATCATTGCCGCAGTCCCGCCGGCCGCGCTCAAAGCGCTGGCACTGGCCCACCCCGGCGTGCCGGTGCTCAATGTCAGCCGCACCGAAGACGCCCTGCGCAGCGACTGCCAGCCCAATCTCCTGCACGTCATCCCCAGCGACCAAATGCGGGCGGATGCGCAGGCCCAGTGGCAGAAAGCCCATCCGGGCAGCGGGGCCGAAGCCCGCGCCTGGCACCCCAACTTCGAAAAATACGCGGCCTCACAGTTGAACCATCGCTACGCCGAGGCGACCGGCAAGGCGATGGACGACGCGGCCTGGGCCGGTTGGGCGGCGGTGAAACTGGTCTCCGATATGGTGGCCCGGGAAGAAACCACCGACGCCAGCAAACTGCTGGAGGCCTTACGCGCCCGGCTGGCCTTTGACGGTCAAAAGGGTCAGGACCTCAGTTTTCGGGACAACGGCCAGTTGCGCCAACCCCTGCTACTGGTTGAGACCAACAAAATTGTGGGCGAGGCGCCCGTCCGTGGTGTGGCCGACGCTGAGAATCTTGACAGCCTCGGTCCCGTCGCCTGCGCTCGCGCTCACTAAATGCCAGCCCGAACCCCGGAGTTACGCTCATGAAAACACTCATCGCCCTCCTCCTCCTCACCGCCAGCGCCGCGCAGGCCGCGCCGCGCGTGTTCGTTACGAATGAAGAAGGCAACGACGTCTCGGTCATTGATGCCGTCAGCAACAAGGTGATGCAAACCATTCCGGTCGGTAAGCGACCGCGCGGGATCGGCGTCTCGCCGGACGGCAAAGAGGTCTATGTCGCGGTGAGTGGCGATAACGGTATCGTCGTCATCGACAGCGCCACGCTGAAGGTGGTGCGCCACTTCAACTGCGGCGATGACCCGGAAACCTTCGCCGTGCACCCGAACGGCAACCTCTATATCTCCAACGAGGAAAACGCCAAGGCCTCGGTATACAACCCCAAGACCGGCGCGATGGTGGCAGAAATCAAGGTGGGGCTGGAGCCGGAAGGCGTCGCCATTTCGCCCGACGGCACCCGCGCCATCGTGACCAGCGAGTCGACCAACATGTTGCACCTCATCGCCATCCCCGAACATAAGACCGTGGCCAATATTCTGGTGGGCGCGCGGCCTCGCGCCGCCGCCTTCAGCCGCGATAGCAAGACGGCCTATGCCACTTCGGAAATCAGCGGCGAAGTAAAAAAAGTGGATGTCGCGAGCGCCAAGGTCATCGGCAAGATGCCGCTGGCCGATGACAAGGCCAAGCCGAAAGACATCCTGCCGAGCCGGGATGGCAAACGCTTGTTCGTCGCGGGCGGTCGCGCCAATCGCGTGTTCGTGCTGGATGAGGCGACGCTCGCCATTCAACAGGAAATCCCGGTCGGGATTCGGGTGTGGGGTCTCGCGCTCAACGCCGATGGCACGCGGCTCTACACCACCGATGGCGCGAGTGGACAGGTGTCGGTGATTGATACCGTCGCCAACAAAGTGGTGGCGACAGTACCCGTCGGCAAGATGCCCTGGGGCATCACGATCGTGAACTAACGCGGCGCGGTGCGCTGACGCTCACAGCTTCAAACGCATCCCCACCCAACCCGCGCGCGGCGCCCCGACGCCCAGAAAGCGCGGGCTGGTGTTATTCAAGCCAGGAATCACTTCGCTCGGGTCTTCACCGAGCAGGCCATAGTTCTCGTAGTCGGTGTCAAACAGATTGGTGACACGGGCAAAAACTTCCAGATGCCGGTTCACCGGATAGGCGCCTCGCAGATTAGCCACCGCATAGCCGCCCACCGGGGCGAGCTGATTCGACTCATCCCCGCGTAGCGTCTGGTCGCTGTTGGCCAGCAGTTCCGCGCCGAGCGCCAGCCCGCTATCCAAACGGTAGTCCACGCCCAGCTTGATCTGATGTTTCGGGATGCCGGGGATGCGACTGCCGGCGCGCACCGGCACCTCGCCCTCAGCATTCGCCGCCGGGTGATTGGGGCTCAAGACCATGAAGGGCGACTCAAACGTGGCGTCCACCAGGCTATAGGCCAGAAACCAGTCCACGCCGCGCACGCTGCCGGCCAGTGCCAGTTCCATGCCCTGGCGCATGGTCTGGTCGACATTGGCAAAGAGCCCCGTTGAGCGCCCTGTGCTTTGAAAAATAATGTCGTCGTGATTGACCGTGCGGAAATAACCCACGCGATGCTCGATATCACCCCACACGCCGCGTACGCCGGCCTCCACGCTGTCCGCCACCACCTGCTTCAAGGGCGGGTCGGCCAGAAAGGCATTGGGCAGGCGACATTCAACGTTCACTGCCGAAGGGTCCTGCCCCGCGGCCACGGCCTGCGCCTTGGCCGTGTCAAACACGCCCTCATTGCAGGAGAGTTCAATTGGCGTCGGCGCCCGCGCTGATTCGCTATAGCTCGCATAGAAATTAACGGCCTCGCTGGCCTCGTAGGTCGCCCCTCCCGTGGGATTGAACCGTTCAAAGCCGTGGTCGCCGTTCAATTCCGGCCGCAGCCCGGATTGGTCGCGCAGTTGCACGTCGCTGTGATTAAAGCGACCGCCGGCGGTCAGCGTGAGGCGCGTAGTGAGCGGCACATTCGCCAGCGCGTAAAAGCTCCAGGTATCGCTGGCGGTGCGAATCTGCGTCGCCTGATCGGAGATGAACGTGCCAACGCCCAAGCCTTCCGTACTGCGCGTGACGGGATCGAGCGCGGCTAATTCGACGAGCGAATTGAAGCGTGCCCTGCCCGCAAAATAATTGAAGCCGCCCACGACATGCGCGTCACGACCGAACCACTCGGGCTTGAGCACCCACTGGAGATCGGTGCCGAAGGTTTCCTGCTCGAGTGAGCTCTGGTTGTTGATCCCGCCATCGGCCAGCACACCGGTGCCGGTCAGGCTTGGTGTGAGGTCGGCAAGCGCAAAGGCCTGCGGGTTTCCGGCCAAGGCATTCAAGGCCGTTTGCAAGGCCTGCGGTGTCGCAACCCCGAGCGCGTTTTGGTCGCACACCCGGGACTTGCCGAGACCCAAAGCGCCCAAGGCGTCGCGCTCAAGCCCATCCAGCAGAAAGTGTCCGGCACCGAGCGCACACGCCGTATAGGGCGAGGTGTCGCCGTTGAATGCCGCCGTGCTGTTGCTGCGATAAAAGCCGTTGCCCACAAACTCCATCCGTTCAGTGAAGGCGTGCGACAAGTCCAGGGTCACCGCCCGCATGGTGTTGGCGGTGATATCGGGCAAGGTAAATACGGCCTCGCGCTGCATCGCCAGCAAACCCTCAGGAGCCGGGCCATTGCCAATCAGATGGCTGTCGCCGTACTGCACGGTGAGATCCACACTGCTGCCGGCGGCCCGCCAACTGCCTACGCCCAGCACGTTAAGCGAATCGGAAGGAGATGCCTGCCGCCAGCCCTGTTCGTCGAAGGAGCTGACATTGAGGTAGTAGCCGAAGCTACCGTTGTTGCCCCCGCTCTGGAGCGAAGTGGTCACCCGGTCCCAGCTGCCGCCGGCGACTTCCAGTTCGTGCCCTTGATAGCTAAATCCGTCCTTCAACTTGATCGACAGGGCGCCGCCCAGGGTGTTCAGGCCAAACAGGGGGTCAGCGCCGCCCACCATGGTGACGCTCGCAATGGCCGACTCCGCAATCAAATCCCAGTTCACCGCATCGCCCAGCGGCTCGTTAATGCGCACGCCGTTCTGATACACCGACACGCCCATCGGCAAGCCCAGCAAGGGTGAGGCAGTAAAACCGCGATATTGGAGGTCGGGCTGCAGCGGATTGCCTTGCGCCGAGTTGATCGACACGCTGCCCAGGTTCTGATTGAGATGCTCGGATAAATCGAGACTCTGGCTGCGCGCCAGCGCGTCCGCGTCGGTGGTCTGGGTAACGAACGGCAGGCGTTCGGGCGCAATGCCCTGTCGAGTGCCGAGCGGCGTCGTACCCACGACCACGATCTCGGCATCGAAACCCGCGCCTTCCGCCACCGCCTGCCCCGCTGCCGCGAGCAGGCCAAACGCGGCGAGAGCGGCCATCGCCCGCTGTAGTCCGAACATGCTTTCTCCTGATGAGAGACGACCCAAGTGCGCCGCGCGCCTCCGCGCGGGCGGGAAGCGTAGCGCGGTCGCCGCGCCTCGTCGCCCCTCTGGGCTCAGGCTTTGATCAGACCGTGGCGAATGGCGAGCCGCGCCAACTCCGCGAGGGAGTCAACGTGCAGTTTGAGCTTTATCTGGGTGGCGTAGTTGGCGATGGTCTTGGGGCTGAGCGCGAGCTGCCGGGCCACTGCCATCACCGTTTGGCCGGCCGCGAGCAGACAGAACACTTCGAACTCCCGGGTGCTCAGCGCCTGCAAGGGGGAATCGGAACGCCGGCGCATGCCAATACTCAGGCGCGCGGCGACGTGCTCTTCGATAAAAGTTTCGCCACGCGCCAGCGCCCGCAGGGCCTGCTGCAACAGCTCCGGCGACGCGCCTTTGCTGACAAATCCCAGCGCACCGGCTTGCAGGGCCTGGCCAATGAAAACGCTGTCCTCATGCTGGGAAAACGCCAGAATTCGCGCCTCGGGCTGGCGCTGCAGAATCCGCCGAATGGTCTCGATGCCGCTCAGGCCGGGCAAGCCCAGATCGACGACCACCAGCGCCTGCTGATGCGCCTGCGCCAGCTTGATGGCGGTCTCGCCGTTGCCGGTCTCGGCCACCAGTTCCAGATCAGGGGCCTGCGCGATAAACGCTGCGAAACCCCGCCGCACGATAGCGTGGTCATCGACCAGCAGAATTCCGAGCTTGCCTGACATCCCCGCGCCCACTCCCTGCGACTGCCTGTTGGTTGAATTCTGGCCCAGAAATCGGCCGCCTCTCAAGCCAAATCTGATGCGCCCTCGAAGCGACCAAAGCGCAGCATCAACGCCGGCATCACCAGCAGATTCAGGACCGCCGACGACGCCAGTCCGCCGATGATGATGGCCGCCATCGGCCCCAGAATTTCGCGGCCCGCGCTGTCGCTGTTCAGCGCAATCGGCAGCATGGCGAGCGCGGTGACCAGCGCGGTCATGGCAATTGACGGGAGCCGCTCGGTCGCCCCGCGCACGGCGGTCGTCATATCCCAGACGCAGCCTTCCACCGTCACCAACTGCCGATAGTGGGAGACCAGCATGATGCTGTTGCGCACGGTGATCCCGAACAAGGTCACAAAGCCCACGAGGGATCCCACCGACAAACTAGCGCCGGTCATCATCACCGCCAGCACCCCGCCTACCAAGGCAAACGGCAGATTGGCGAGCACCAGCAGCACATGCCGGAACGAGCCCAAGGCCAGCGCCACCAGCGCGAGCACGGCGACGCCTGCCAACAGGGAATCCACCAGCAGGTGTTGCCGGGACTGCGCCTGCTCGGCGGCCGCGCCGGTCACTTCGACATGCATGTCGGCGGGCAATGTGAGTTCGGCCGCCAGCCGCGCCATCAGCTTCGCCGTGAACCGTCCGACGTCGCGCCCCTGCACGTTGCAGGTGATGGATTGCAGGCGCTGACCGTTGCGATGAAGCACGTTGTAGCGTCCGGCAACCTGCTCGATTGCCGCCACTTCGCGTAAGGGCACGAGCAAGCCACCGCTGCCCCGCAGGGGAAGTTCGCCGATTGACGCGGCCTGCTCGCGCGCGGCCGGCGCGGCAATCAGCAGCGCCTCCAGCAAGCGCGTTCCCGCCGGCACTTGCCCCAGCGACAAGCCGCGCTGGGCGGCGCCGAGCGCCGCGTTCAACTCGCTCGCCGACACGCCAAAGCGCGCCATCTCCGCGGGCAGCGGCCGCACCTGAACCAGCGGCACACTGGCCGTGGCGCGCAGTTGCACGTCCGTGGCGCCAGGCACGCTGTGCATGACTGCCGCGACTTCTCGTGCCTTCGCGTCGAGGGCGCCCAAATCCTCGCCGTAAAGATTCACCACGACCGGCGCCGCGTAGCCAGAGATGGTTTCATCCACCCGTTCGGTCAGAAAGGTGTTGGCCTCGAAGACCAGTCCCGGGAAACTGCCCAGCACCGCCCGGATCTGGTCCAGTAGGCTGGCCTGCGCCGCACCGCTCATCGGCGCGAGCGCAATCTCGTACTCGCTGTAATGACTGCCATAGGTGTCGGCGCCGCGTGCCGCACGCCCCGCCCACTGCGACACCGAACGCACGCCGGGCAAGGCCATCAGCGCGGCGCTGATGCGGTCGCCCACCCGTATCGATTCCCGCAGCGAAGTGCCCGGCAACTCGGTGGTATGCGCGATGTAATGTCCTTCCCGCAGCGGCGGCAAGAAGTCCGCCCCAAACCCCGGCACCACGCTGAACACCGCCCCGCAGAGCGCGAAAGTCACGGCACCAACCCGCAACGGCCGCCCACAGACCCATGCCAGCAACTGCGCGTACGCAGGTTTCAGCCAGCGCATCAGCGGAGGGTCATCGGGCGGCACGCGGCCCTTGCCGAGTAACAGGCAACACAGCGCTGGCGTCACCACCAGGGCCACCAGCAGCGAGGCCAGAATCGCGAAGATGTAGGTCACGCCCAGCGGGGCGAACAGCCGACCGGCCACGCCCGGCAGCGTCAGCAAGGGCACAAACACCAACGCCACAATGAAGCTCGCATAGACCACCGAACCCCGCACTTCCATCGAAGCCGCCAGCACCAGTGCCGGCAGCGACGGCGGCGAGGCCTGCTGGCGCGCTTCGCGCAGCCGCCGGTAGATGTTTTCGGTGTCGATGATGGCGTCATCGACCACTTCACCGAGCGCTATCGCGAGCCCGCCAAGCACCATGATGTTGAGGTTGTAACCGCTCGCGAGCAGCACCAGCACGGCCACCAGCAGCGACAGCGGAATGGCTACCGCCGCAATAAACGCCGCCCGCAAATCGAACAGAAACACCAACAGCACGGCGGCGACCAGCGCCCCCCCGATCAGCAGATGCTCGGCAATATGCGACAACGAGGTTTCGATATAGTCGGCCGGCACAAACAGCGACGGATAAAGATTCACGCCCTGCGCGCTCAGATTCGGCTGAAAGCCCGCCAGCACCGCGCCCACGGCATTGGAGACGGTGAGCGTGTTGGCCCCGTACTGGCCGATGACCATTAGTACGATGCCGCGCTTGCCCATGATGCTGGCAGCGCCAATCGGCGGAGCGGCGTCGAAAGTAATGTGAGCCACATCGCGCAGCCGTACCTGCGCTGCCGCCTGCGGCCGCAGCAGCAACTCGCCGAGCGCAGCGGGCGTGGTGGAGTCCGGCGCCAGTACGAGCGACAGCCGCTGGTTATCGTTTTCGATAAATCCCAAACCCGCGGCCGGCGCGAGCGCGCCGCGAAGCCCGCGCTGAACTTCGGCAATGCTCAAATTGAAGCGGCGCAAGGCCTGAGGTTCGAACTGAATCTGCAAAGCGCGCAGCCCGCCGCCAAAGACGTTCACGTCGGCCACGCCGGGGATGCCCAGCAGGCCCGGCACAATCGCCGTTTCCACCAAATCGCGCAGCGCCATTGGGTCTAGCGTCGGCGCCGTGAGACCAATCGTGCGCACCGTGGCCGACGACGACGCAAGCGGCACCACCACCGGCGTCACCCGCGAAGGCAGGTCTTGCTGCGCGCTCGCCAGCCGCTCCGCGACGAACTGGCGGTTGCGAAAAAGGTCCGTTCCGTCGTTGAACACCGCAGTCACGATCGACAATCCTGCAATGGATTCCGAGCGCACATGCTTGAGGTCATTCAAACCCGCCAGCGCGCGCTCCAGCGGCAAAGTCACCCGAATTTCGACCTGCTCGGCGGTCATGCCCGGCGCTTCGGTCTGCACAATCACGGCCTTGGGCGAGAACTCCGGGAAAATATCGAGGCCGGCGTTCGCGATGCGATACGCGCCGTAGGCCACCAGCACCAGACACGCGACGACCACCAGCCGCCGCCAGCGAATGGCGTGGGCTACAAGCGCGCGCAGCATGGAGAGTTGCCCGGTGACGCTGACACGCGCTCAGTCTTCGCTGTCGGCCGGAATTGACCAGCGCAGTTCCTCGCCCAGCAGGGACTGGGCACCCTGCACCACCACTTCGCTGGCCGCCGGCGCGCCGGTAATGAGGGCGTCGCCCCCGCTGAGATAGCGCACCGTGCCCGCGGCGCGGCGCGCGAACTGCGCGGGCGCCTCACGCAGATAGACCCATTGCAGGCCTTCATGCCAAATCAGGGACGAGGCCGGAATGCGCACACCGGCCACGCTCGGGCCATCGCGCAACTGCACTTCCACCGCCATGCCGACGCGCAAGCTCGGGTCTTTGGCGATTCCCCACCAGGCGCCGCTGGCCGCACCGGCGGCAACCGTCGGCGCCGGCCCGATAAGCTCAATCTCCTGCGGCGCGCCAGACTCCTGCTGATACACCGCGCGTTTCACTTGGGGAGACCATTGCGCGTCTGCCGCGGGGCTGATCAACAACAGCTGGGCGCGATGGTCCGACAAGGCGTTCATCAGCGCACTGCCGGCGGCGAGGGCTGCCTCGGCCAGCGCCGGGCCCCAGTCGTAACGGAGCGTCTCCGCCATTGCGGCAAGGCGGGCCTGTGCCTGCTCGGCGTCGTTGCGCGCGCTCTCAAGCGCGGCCTCCGCGCTTTGCCGTTGTTCCGCGCTCACAACGGCCCCAATCCCGCGCAACTCGGCCAGATGCGCAAGCAGCGCGCTGGCGCTCGCGCGCCGTCGCTGGGCAGCGCTCAAAGCCAACTGGTCGCGGCGAAAGTCCTGCCGCCGCTCAAGCAAACTGCCGACGGCCGTCACCCGCGCCGGCGCTGGCTGCCCCACCGGGATGTCGCTGGCCAGCGCGGGGCTTACGGTCAGCCCCAAACGTTGCTGGGCGGCAAGGGCGAGGGACAGCGTGACGGCGCCGTCTTTCACCGTCACGCGGGAAACCGCCGCCTCGTCGGCGTCGGCCACGCTGGCGCTGGCCCACACCGCCAACAGCATCGAACAGACCCAGCGCAAACGCTCTCGCCAAGCGCCCATGGCGCGCTGCCGCTTAATGCCCGCCGGCCTCGCGTGCCGCAAAAGCCGCCTGCTGGGCGGGCGTGGCTTCGGTCTGGTACTTCGCTTTCCATTCGGCAAACGGCATGCCGTAAATCAGTTCACGCGCGGCTTCGTAGTCCATCGCCACGCCTTTTTCCTCGGCGGCCGAGCGGTACCACTTGGACAAACAGTTGCGACAAAAGCCGGCCAGATTCATCAGGTCGATGTTCTGCACTTCGGTATGTTCGCGCAGGAAATCCCGCAGACGACGGAAGGTGGCGGCTTCGAGCTCGAGTTGGGTTTGGGGGTCGGTCATGGGAGATCCTCGGGGTTATCGGTCAGGGTTGATACGAGCGGGTGATGGCGGCCGCTCAGCCGCCGTCAATGCCATGCGCCTTCATGCGATAGCGCATCGCCATACGGGTCACGCCAAGCTGGCGCGCGGCCTCGGACACATTGTGCCCGGTGCGCTTCAAGGCCATTTCAATCAGCGCCTTCTCGGCGGCGTCGAGCGTCATACCGTCGAGCGCCGGCGCGGCCGGCGCAACCTCGGCACGCGCCGCTGCACCGGGCAGCATGAGGTCGCTGGCGCTCAAAGCCGCGCCGCCGGCCAGCAGCAGCGCCCGCTCAACGACATGTTTCAGTTCGCGAATATTGCCCGGCCAGGGGTAAGCCCTTAAGGCCGCGCGAGCGCCGTCGCCGATCGCACATTCCGGCAGCCCGTAGCGGCGCCGCGTTTGGCGGGCAAAAAATTCGGCGAGCGTGAGCACATCGTCGTCCCGCTCTCGCAAGGGCGCGAGTTTGAGCATGAACATATTGAGCCGGTAATAGAGATCGGCGCGCAGCGTGCCATCGGCCAGCATGCGATCGACGTCCCGGTTGGTCGCGGCGATAAACCAGGCATCGGTATGGCGCTCGTGGCTGCTGCCGACCCGACGCAGCGAGCGCCGTTCCAGCACGGCCAGCAGTTTGGCCTGCAGTTCGAGCGGCAACTCGCCAATTTCATCGAGAAACACCACGCCGTCTTCCGCCGCTTCGATGAGCCCCGTGCGTTCGCTGGTGGCGTTGGTGAATGCGCCTTTCACATGGCCGAACAACTCCGCTTCAATCAACTCCTTGGGCAAGGCGGCGCAGTCGACGTGCACGAAGGGTCGCTCGCCGCGGCGCGAATGCTGATGCAGTACCCGGGCGGCGACATCTTTACCCGTGCCGGTTTCGCCTACGATGAGCACCGTCGGAGCCTCGCCTTCGGCCACGCCGATCAGCGTCGCAATACGTTCGATCTGGGTTCGCAACTGCTGCGCGGCCGATGACGCGCCGACGATCTCTAGCGGGTCTTGCGTGGTCGATTCGCGGGCCCTTGAGTATTCCAGCGCGAGCGACACGCGTTGCTGGGCCAGCACCTTCTCCACGTTGAGCAGCAACTCATCGAGGTCAATCGGCTTGCGGAGGTAATCGGAGGCGCCGAGTTTCATCGCGCTGACCGCATCTTCGAGTTCGCCGTAAGCGCTCATCGCGAGCACTGCCGCCGTGGCCCCCAGCACGCCGCGAAAGCGCGCCAGAAAATCGAGGCCGGAGCCGTCGGGCAAGCGCATGTCCAGCAACAGCAGGTCGGCGGCTTCGGCAAGCCACGCGGCCTCTGCCTCGCGCAGGGTCGGCGCCACCCGCACCGCGTAGCCGGCCTTCTCCAGCCGGCGGGCGATGGCGCGGGCGAACAAGGCTTCGTCTTCCACCACCAGCACGCGCGCGGGCTTGTCAGAGGCTTTCATCGGCGTCTTCCAGATGTCGGGGGGCAGTAATCGTGACGCGGGTGCCGCGGCTATTCACGACCGAGAATTCCAGCGTCCAGCCGTGGGTCTTGCAGACTTTGAACGCGACCGGAATGCCAAGGCCAGTGCCGAAGCGCTTGGTGCTGGGTCCAGGTTCAAGGCCCGCCGGCTCGGGGATAAAAGGAATCCCGCCGGCCTCGTCCTCGATTTCAAAAATGACCTGCGTGTCGCTGACCTGCAAGCCGGCACGGAGCACCGCGCCTCTGGCTGAGGCCTCCAGCGCATTGCCCAGCAGCCCGTATAAGGCCTGCTCCATCAAGTCAGAATCAACCGCCACCCACGCGCCCTCCTGCCAGGGCTGTCGCGCAAGACGCACTTCCCGCTCGCGAGCGCGGGGCGCGATGAGGTCGAGTACGGCCGCAAATACGCGCGCGGCGGGCGTCACCGTCAAACGCGGTTTGAGCGGGTGCAGATACGACACCAGCGCGCTCACCCAGCGCCCGAGCCGGTCTACGGTGGCCACGATTTCGTTCGCGATTTCGCGCGACTCGGCGGGATCGTCGACATGTTCCAGCAGCTGAGCGCTGGCGCGAATCGCGGCCAGTGGATTGCGGATGTTGTGCGCCACCACCGGCACCAGCGCGCCCAGGGCAGCCTGTCGTTCGGACTCCACCAGCGCATCGCGACTCAAGGCCAGATCGCTGGCCAGTCGATTCACGCTCTCGGCCAGCAGGGCCACTTCGGTCACGCCCGCCACCGGCAGACGCCGGGAGAGTTCGCCGCCGCTCATCCGCTCGGTGCCTTGAATAATCGCCCGCATGGGACGCACAAAGCCGCGGGTCAGACTGCGGCGCGAGAAGAACAGCACCGCGAGCGCCAACAGCATCGGCACCGGCAGGAGGTAAGGCGCGTAGCGGGTCCAGCGCCCAATCCATTCCGCCTGCGCGGCAAGTTCGGTTTCGACGAGACGCTGAAAACTCAGACAGGCCTCATCGAAGCCGCCGAGCAACGAGGGTTCGCGGCGGGCGTCAAGCGCGCGCAGACGCACAATCCGGTTCAGAAAATAAGGGTCATCCAATGAGGCGTGAAGGTCGGCCTGCAAGCGCCCATAGGCTTCCTGCATGTGCTGCACCGCATAGTCTTCGGCCCGCGAGGCAGACTGCCGCCGCAGTACGTTGAAGCCTTCCTGAATGCGCCGGTAGTAGCGACCATGGATGTCTTCCGCTTCCGGATCGTTCCGCAAGCGCGCCAGCGCGACTTCCTGAATTTGCTGAAACAAAACACCGCGCGTCTCCTGCATGGTGTTGGTGAGCGCGTTCAGACGCAGGGACTCGGTTGATGTCTCTTGCCAGAAATACGCCCACAGGCCGCCCATCGCGCCGGTCACGACCACCAGCGCAATGAAGGCCAGTTCGTACACCAGCAAAACCCGGCGCAGCGATTGGGGGGCGAATGAGGGCATGACCGATTATAGGATCGGGATTCAGCCCGAGGGCGAATCGTTCCCTACCAGGGCAACATGCGCCGCAGCAGGCCCGACCCTTCGCGCACGAGGTGCGAGACGGCGCCGAGCACATGCAACCCAATCAGACTCAACAACAGCACCGCGCCCACTTCGTGCAGACCACTGAACAATTTATTGAGGACGGGGTCGGGCGTCGCCCACACCGGCAAGCGCACGCCGAGATATTGGGTGGGATGAACCGTGAAGCTTGAGGACACATAGCCCAGTAGCGGTTGCACGACCAACATCAGATAGAACAGATGCTGTACCCCGTGTGCCAGTTTGCGCTGCCAACCGGGGATGGCCTCGGGTAACGCGGGCGGGCGATGACGCACGCGCCACCCTAGGCGCAGCAGCGTGAGCAAAAACACCGTGATGCCGATCGTCTTGTGCAGCGCGTACATTTCACCGCGCGCCGGTCCCTTGGGCAGATCGGTCATGGTCCAACCGATGGCGAAGAGTGCCGCCACCAGTACTACGGCGGCCCAGTGCAACAGCATCGCCACCCGGGTGTATTTAAGCGTGTCGTTCATGGGCCCTCCTGCTCAAGGCGAGTCATTCTACATGGCCGATGGTGAGGGACATCCCGCCGAAGCGCTGCGCTATACTCCGGCCCGTTGCTTATCTCCCCTTCACGCAACGAGACGGTCGCTCACAGCATGCGAGAAGTATTGAACACATTCTGGATCGCGTTACTGCTGGCCATCATGGCGGCGCCCTGTGCGGCCGGCGACCTGAAGGGCGTGGCACTGGAGCCTCCCTACTCCCTCGAGATCGACAAATCCGATCGCACGCTGATCGTTCGCCACGGCAAAGCCCTGACCCGTCAATTCCAGATTGCCGTTGGCCGCGGTGGCATCGGCGACAAGCGCATTCGGGGCGATAACAAAACCCCGCTCGGCGTGTATCACATCGCTGGCTTCAACGAGGAAAGCGAATTCGATATCTTCATGCGGCTGAATTATCCCAACGTGAAAGATGCCTTCTTCGGCCTGCGTAATCATCTGATCGATCGCCACGAATTCGATGCCATCGTGCAAGCCGCGCGACGCAATGCACTCCCGCCACAAAACACCCCGCTGGGCGGCGCGGTGGGAATCCACGGACTGGGCGAAGAAACGAGCGAGCGCGTGAAGGTGCAACGGCATCTGGACTGGACCAAGGGCTGCATCGCGCTGTCCAATCACGACGTTCAGGAGTTGCGCCGCTTTGTCGACGTCGGCACCCGGGTCACTATCCGCGAATGAAAGCCTGGGCGCTCGCAGCGTTGGTGTTGTGCAGTCTGCTGAGTCTCGACGGGCTCGCGGACCCCGCGCCGGCCCAAGCCCCTGCCTCCCTCATCCTGCGGGGTGAAAGCAAAAAATCTTTTGACGACGTCATTCTGGAACTCGATTACGCCATCACCGAGCGTAACTTCCGGATCACCGGGCGCAACACCATCGGCAAAGGCCTGCGTGAGCGCGGCTATGAGGATTTTCCCGACGTTGAGGTCATCCATTTCTGCAACCTGGAGAAAGCGCGCGAGGTGCTGCTGATCGACCCCGACTTCGTCGCCCAGATGCCCTGCCGTCTGAGCGTTTATCGGGCCAAAGATCGCACGGTGGTGAACGTTGTGACGCTACCCGAAGACCATCAAGACCCAAGGGTTAACGCCTTCGCGCACCGAATCAACGGGCAACTCCGCGAAATTCTCGCCTTCGTGATGGAGCAAGACTGACGTGCAGACTCACACTATCCCGAATGAACGCTGGAACATGTTGCTGGGGCAACCGCATCTGCTGTTGCTCTTCTGGTGGGTCGTCGTCGGTCTGGTCGTGTTTGGCGGCGTGGTCGCCGTAGACCAGCAACTGCTGCAAATCATGCTTCGGGCCGACCGCAGCCACATCTGCTTTGTGCTGCTACTGATGTATG
>CANFVX010000049.1 GCA_947450495.1 Gammaproteobacteria bacterium | reverse complement strand
TTAACGAAGCCATTGCCCGGTGTCTGTTGTAGCGAATAGAGGCGATCTCGATGGCCATTGCCGAAGAGGACGCGCGCCCGGCAGCAGAGCGACTCAAACAACTTGTCCTTGAGCAGCATCGCTACACCTGCGAGCAGTACCTGCAAGAGTCCAAGGTGCATGAAATGGTGATTAAGGCCATGGACGAACAGTGGCCCGTGATTGACGCTCACATTGAACGTCTGCGCGGATGCTATGAGCGTGTCTTGCAGAGTGGGGTCGAGCGCGGCGAGTTCGCCGCCGAGGCCGTCACCGCTTTCCGGCATTGCGTATTTAACGCGGTCATCCCGTTCGCGCATCCTCAGGTTGTCGCAGAACGGTATGCCAATGATCAGGGGGCACAGGCTAACGCGATGGCCGACTTCCTCATCCACGCCATCAGGGCAGCTTAAGCACCGTGCCGCTCACCCCGCCCCGAATACCCGGGACTGCCCACCGTTGCAGCCCCACAGCTAAAGAGAACTCTCTGTGACACGATTGCCCCACCGACTTTCCGTTCTTTTATTGCCGCTTATTGCGCTGGTAGGCATCGGCTGCACCAAACCGCCAGACGCGCCGTTGCCAGTGCGCAGCGTGCGGACCTTGCTCGCCGCAGCCAGCAAGACGGAGTCGGAACACGTCTACGCAGGGGAAGTTCGCCCTCGTTATGAGTCCAATCTAAGCTTCCGGGTGTCCGGCAAAATCCAGCGGCGGCTGGTGAATGTTGGCGACAAAGTCAAAACCGGCGACCTCCTGCTCCAGTTGGATGTAAAGGATCTCGCGCTAAGCGAAGCCGCAAGTCAGGCCACCGTGCAGGCTCAACAGGCGAGATTCGCCGTGGAAAAAGCGGATTTTGAGCGCTACGGCAAATTGGCGGCTACCGGCTACATCAGCAAAACGGAATACGATAGGCAAAAGACCCACTTTCAAGCCGCCAAAGCTGAATTGGAGTCAGTGAAGGCACAGGCCCGGGTGAGCGGCAACCAGACCACTTACGCGGCGCTACGGGCGGATGCAGACGGCACCATCACTGCAATTGAAGCGGAAACGGGGCAGGTCGTGACGGCCGGACAAACCGTCGTCAAAGTGGCCAAAGCCGGGGAAATGGAAGTGGCGGCAGACGTACCAGAGCAAGGCGTCCGACAGCTTAAAGCGGGCATGGCGATGGAAGTCAGCTTGTGGACCAAGGGCTCGCAACGTTTCCCCGCCAGCCTGAGAGAACTGGCCTTATCGGCGGATCCCGCCACCCGCACCTATCCCATTCGTGTCCACGTCAGCAACCCGCCCGCCGATATGAAACTCGGGATGAGCGCTAGCGTGATTGTGCCGAGTGGGGATCTGGCGACTGTCTTCCGCATCCCGCTGGCTGCGATTGTGCAACGTCAGGGTGTCGCCGGCGTTTGGATGTTTGATGCCGATACGGGGACCGTCAAATTCAAGGTCGTGAAGATCGTGGGCGTGGCCGACAATGACGCATTGGTCGGCGAGGGGATCTCCAGCGGTGAGAGGATTGTTACCGCCGGCGCCATGCTGCTGCATGAAGGGCAACAGGTGAAACTCATGTCCGCCGACCAGCCGGCAGGATAAGCCCTTCATGAAATTCCCCTCGCCAGAATCCCGCTTCAATCTTTCTCGCTGGGCGATTGAGCATCATTCATTCACTCAGTTCATGGTGGTGTTGCTGATGCTGGCTGGCATTGTCGCCTACCTGAATTTGGGACAGAAGGAAGACCCTGAGTTCACCTTTCGCATCATGGTCATCCAGACCAACTGGCCGGGAGCTACGGCCTCCGAAGTTGAGCAGCAGGTCACCGATAAACTCGAAGAAAAGCTCGCTGAAACGCCTTGGCTGGACCGCACCGAAAGCTATTCAAAACCCGGCGAATCGCTGATTTTTGTTTTTCTACGCGAAGACACGCCGGCGCGCGAGGTGCGCCCGACCTGGTATCAGGTTCGGAAAAAAGTAGGGGACGTCGAGCACGAACTCCCGAAAGGCGTTCGCGGGCCGTTCTTCAACGACGAGTTTGGTGACACCTACATCGCCATGTATGCGTTTCACGCGGACGGCTTTAATTACACCGAGTTAAAAGATTACGTCGATACCGCCCGCAAGGTGCTTTCAGCGACGCCGGGCGTGGAGAAGGTTGATCTGCTGGGTGAACAAACGCCCAAAATCTATGTTGAGTTTTCGTCCCGAAAATTCGCGGAACTAGGCATTACCTTTCAGCAGTTGAGTGAAGCGCTGGAAGGCCAGAACATGGTGGCCGCCGCCGGTCAGATCAACACCGACACGAACGCGCTGTTCGTGCGTATTGGCGGCAGTTTTGACGCGATAGATGAAATCAAGGAAACGCGGTTCCGGGTTGGCTCCAACACCTTTCGCCTGGGCGATTTCGCCAAGGTCTATCGAGGCTGGGAAGACCCGCCGACCAAGCGCATCCGTCATCGGGGACAAGATTCCATCGCGCTAGGCATCGTGATGGCGCAGGGCGCTGACGTGTTGAATGTCGGCAAGTCGCTCCAACATGAGCTCGATTTACTGCGCAACGAGTTTCCTATCGGGATCGAGATTGCCCAAATTACCGATCAACCCAAGGTGGTTGAAATTGCAGTGGGCGAGTTTATTCACTCGCTGGCCGAGGCTGTGCTCATCGTGCTGGTCGTCAGCTTTTTCAGCCTCGGCTTGCGCACCGGCGCGGTGGTCGCGCTGACCATCCCCTTTGTGCTGGGCGTGACTTTTCTCGCGATGTCCTACGCCGGGATCCAGTTGCAGAAGATTTCGCTCGGCGCCTTGGTCCTCGCGCTGGGCTTGCTGGTTGACGACGCGATGATTGCCGTTGAGATGATGGCGCGAAAACTGGAGGAGGGTTACGACAAACTCAAAGCCGCGTCTTTTGCCTACAACTCAACCGCCTTCCCCATGCTCACCGGCACGCTCATTACCGCCGCAGGTTTTCTGCCGGTCGGATTTGCCAAGTCCCAGGCCGGGGAATACACCTTCTCGATCTTTGCGGTGGTGGGCATGTCCTTGCTGATTTCCTGGATCGCGTCGGTGTATGTCACGCCTTGGCTCGGGGTGCTGCTACTGAAGGAGCAACCTGCCGGCACTCACCATGAACTCTTTGAGACGCCGTTTTATCGGCGCCTGCGTCGCACGATTGGCTGGTGCGTGAATCATCGGCGGGTCGTGCTGCTGGCGACCTTGCTCGCCTTTGGTCTGGGCGTCGCGAGTTTCAAATACATTCCCCAACAGTTTTTCCCGAACTCGACCCGCGACGAACTGATGGTCGATTTGTGGTTGCCCGAAGGCTCGAGCTTCGCTGCCAGCGAAGCCGTGACCAAGCGGATGGAAGCCCACCTCGCACAAAATCCCAATGTCGTCGATTACGTGGCTTATGTGGGCATGGGGGCGCCACGGTTTTATCTGCCGCTGGACCAGCAGCTGTCGCATACCAATTTCGCGCAGTTCGTTGTTGTAGCGCGCGACTTCGCCGCCAGAGACCAGCTCGAAAAGGAAATTACCCAGTGGTTTCTGGATGATTTTCCGGAAGTGCGCGGACGGGTGGAACCATTGCCCAATGGCCCGCCGGTAGGCTGGCCGGTGCAATTCCGGGTGCAGGGCCCCGACCCGAAGCGGGTGCGCGAGTACGCAGAGCAGGTGAAAGCCATCGTGGCCGCCAGCCCGCTTACAACGAACGTGCACGACAACTGGCGGGAGCCAATCCTGAGCATTCATAACGAGGTGGACCAGGACAAGCTGCGCGTCCTGGGGATTACCAGTCAGCAAGTGCGCGGCGCCAGCCAGACCATTCTGAGCGGCAGCGTGATCGGGACCTATCGCGAGGCCAATCGCAATATCGATATCGTGGCGCGCCAACCGCTGGATGAGCGCGAGCGCATCAGTGCACTGACCGATTCCTACATGCCAACGGCCAGCGGCAAATCGGTCACGTTTTCGCAGTTCGGCAAGGCACATTTCAGCTTTGAACCCGGCGTGATCTGGCGTCACTCGCGGCTGCCTGCAATTACCATTGAGGCCGAAAATGTGCCGGGCACTCAACCGCCAGACGTCACCCGTGTTCTTAATCCTCAACTCGACGCCCTGCGCGCGCAGCTGCCCGTCGGCTACTCCATCTCCATCGCCGGTGCGCTGGAACAGTCTGAAATTGCGAACGCGTCCATCAACGCCCAAATGCCGAAGATGCTGGTCGTTATCCTGTTGCTATTGATGATTCAGCTGCAGCACTTCGGACGCACGCTGATGGTCTTGCTCACCGCGCCGCTTGGCATCATTGGGGCTGCGGCAGCGCTCTTGATCACCGGTCTGCCCTTCGGATTTGTGGCCTTGCTGGGCGTGATCGCACTCGCCGGCATCATCATGCGCAACTCGGTGATTTTGGTGGACCAGATCGATCAGGACATCGGCGCCGGCCACGCGCCGTGGACCGCCATCGTGGAGTCGGCGGTGCGACGCTTCCGTCCGATCGTGCTGACTGCCGCCGCCGCCGTGCTCGCGCTGATTCCTTTGGTACGAAGTTCGTTCTTCGGTCCCATGGCGGCCGCCCTGATGGGAGGGTTGATTGTGGCGACAGTCCTCACGATGACTTTCCTTCCGGCGCTCTACGCCGCCTGGTTCCGCGTGCCGCGCCAGCAGGATTGATCGGCTATCTTGCGTGCAGGCTCGCTTGCCCTCACGCTACAACGCCCGGCCCAGCAAGGAGTGTCCGATGCCACTGTCGAACATAGATCACTACTTCATGTACTGCCGCGACCTTGAAGCCTCCCGTCTCTTTTATGAGACGGTGCTCGGTTTCGAAGTAGGTGTCAGACCACCATTCCCCTTCAAAGGCTATTGGCTCTATCTGGAAGGGCGCGCGCGCGTTCATCTCGGGGAGGCGGAGTCATCGGCGGGGCAGGAGTATTACCTCGGCAAACGGGGCGAAGTCAGTGGCGAGGATACTGGCAATCTTGACCACATCGCCTTTCAGGCCACCGAGTTCAGCGCTTTCAAAGCGCGACTCGACGAACTGGGCGTGAGCTATCGCCATCGCGACGTGCCGCAATTCGATATCCAGCAACTGTTCATCAAAGATCCGGATGGCGTCACGCTGGAGCTTAACTTTCCCAATCAGCGCGCGCTCGACCCAGCATGATTCTGGAAGGTTCCTGCCACTGCCAGCGCGTGCGATTTCGTCTGGAGTCCGCCCATCCGTATCCGTTCAACCTTTGCTACTGCTCTATTTGTCGCAAGACTGCGGGGAGCGGCGGCTACGGCATTAACCTTGGGGGCGTTGCCGAATCCTTGTCGGTAAGTGGGGAAGAACACATCCGCGTCTACCGCGCTGGCATCGTCGATGCGAGCGGTGCGGTGGTGGAAAGCCCCGCAGAGCGTCGGTTCTGTCAGCACTGCGGGAGCGCCTTGTGGGTATGGGATCCGCGCTGGCCCGAACTGATTCACCCCTCGGCTTCCGCGATTGATACCCCACTGCCCACGCCACCCGAGCGTGTGCATCTGATGCTGGACTCGAAGGCCGCGTGGGTAACGGCCGCCATCGGCCCGCAGGATCAGCAATACGCCGAATATCCCGAAGAATCGATCGCCGACTGGCACCAGCGCCGGGGACTTGAGCGCTAAGGGCCGCTCCCCGCCCGAGCCTTCATGAATTGAAGCGCGCCTTTACTGAAAGAGAATGACCGTATGAGTAAACCCGCCGTTACCCTTGCGCTGGCCGAACAGGCTTGCGCCCTCAACATCAACGCGGTGCCCGAAAACGTTCGCACGATAATTCGGCAATGCCTGCTGGATTATCTCGGCGTGACGCTGGCCGGTATCGGTGAAGCACCGGTGCAGCTGCTGCTGGCCGAACTGCAGGAAGAGGGCGGGACGGCGCAGGCCAGTATTCACGGCACCCCGCATGTGATGTCGCTGACGCAGGCGGCATTGCTGAACGGCATGGCCTCGCATGCGATCGATTACGACGACGTGAATTTCTCGCTGATGGGCCACCCGAGCGTGCCGGTGCTCCCGGCACTGCTCGCACAGACGGAAGCCCTTAACGCGAGCGGTCTGGCCTTGATGGAGGCTTTTCTTGCTGGTTACGAAGCGGAGTGTCGAGTCGGCCTGCTGGTGGCACCCGGCCATTACGCGACCGGCTTTCACGCCACCGCCACGGTCGGCACCATCGGCGCGGCAGTGGCCTGCGCGAAGCTACTGGGCGCCGATGTGCCCACGATGCGTCACGCCATCGGGATTGCCGTAACGCAGGCCGCCGGCCTCAAATCGATGTTTGGCACGGCCTGCAAACCGCTGCATGCCGGCATGGCTGCCCGCAGCGGTTTGCTCGCGGCACGCCTTGCGCTGCGCGGTTTCGATAGTCGTCAGGATGCGCTGGAATGCGATCAGGGTTTTGCCGCCACCCACAGTCCCAATTTCGATCCGGACAGCGCATTAGCCACGCCCGCCGGCGGCTACCACCTGCTGGCGAATCTTTTCAAATATCACGCGTCTTGCTACGAGACTCACGCCACCATTGAGTGCGGGCGTCATCTGCGGTCAACGCACGGGCTCACGCCCGCAGACATCGCGGCGGTAACCGTGACGGTCAATCCTTACTGCGATCGAATCTGCAATATCCCCCAGCCCACCACCGGCCTTGAAGGCAAATTTAGCCTGCGCCTCACGGCGGCGATGGCCTTGGCGAATATTGAGACCGCTGATCCAGCAATGTTTTCCGACGCAGTAGTGAACGGTACGGAGCTGGTCGCGCTTCGCGATCGCATTACCGTTGGCTTTGACTCGGCGATCGGCCAGGGTTGCGCAAGCATCAAACTCGCCCGCAAAGGCGCTGGTGATGAACTGTTTACGGAATACAACGCAGCCCGACCCTGGACTGATTTGAACGCCCAGCAGACTCGCCTGCAGGCGAAATTTGAACGATTGGCCGCACCCGTGCTCGGCGAAGAGCAAACCTTGCAATTGTCAGACTGCGTGGAAGCACTCGAGGCCTTACAGACGCTCGAGCCGCTGTTTGTGTTGGCCAGTACCTAACAATAAATCAGCGCTGTAAGCGCCGGGGAGAAGCGGATGAAAATTGGTTTTGTCGGTATCGGCGCGATGGGCGAATGCATGGTGCGTAATCTGCTCAAGGCGGGTTACGCAGTCAGCGTATTTAATCGCACTCGCGAGCGTGCGGAGGCACTGGTCGCCGAAGGCGCCCAACTCGCCGAACGCATTGAAGACGCGGCCGCCTGCGAAATCGTGATCACCATGTTGGCCAACGACGACGCGACCGTCAGCACCGTATTCGACAGCGACTTCCGGCAGGCAATGCCCGCCGACGGGATTCATATCTGCATGGCGACCATTAGTGCAGAACTTGGACAACGCCTTGCCGCCGCTCATGCGGCCGATGGTCGAGCCTATATTTCGGCGCCCGTATTCGGTCGACCGCCGGCGGCCGCAGCGGCCCAGTTGTTTGTGGCGGCCGCCGGCGACGCCTCAGCGCTGGCGCGTTGCCAACCGCTGTTCGACGCCATGGGGCAAAAGACGTTCGTGGTCGGCAGTGCACCCGAAGCGGCCAATGTGGTGAAGATTTCAGGCAACTTCATGATTGCCTCGCTGATTGAAACCTTTGGTGAGGCCTGCGCGTTGACCCGCAACTATGGGATCGATCCGGCGCAGTTTCTTGACGTGATGACGAGCTCCATTTTTCCCGCGCCCATCTACAAAATTTATGGCGGCTTGATTGCCAGCCAGCAGTTTGAACCTGCGGGTTTCAAGCTGCGTTTGGGACTCAAAGATATCCGCCTCGCGCTGGCCGCAGCTGATGACAAGGAGATTGCCTTGCCGATGGCGAGTCTGATCCGCGACAACTATCTCAAAGCCCTGACCCGCGGCTATGAAGACCTCGACTGGGCCGCACTGGCACTCGTCGCGCAGGAAGACGCCGGCCTCAAGCGTGCCTGAGGGAAAATCAATGCACCGCGTCGGAGAATCGGCGCGGATGCATGGGGCGCACCCACACCCGATCACCATCGCGCCATTGCTCAGAGAGATAGCGTTCATGTGTGAGTTCGGCCTCAATCACGCCGCCACCGTCGGTTCGCTCAAGCAGAAGCCGCACCACCGCGCCGATCCGCCGTTGACCTGACAAGCGTGTCTCAATGCCTTCGCGATCCGAGGGCACTCGCTCCAGATGGAGTTCATGCGGCCGTGCATAGACGGTAGACATCAGCCGTTCCGCCCGTGCGTTACGGTTCGCGTTGGTTTGAAACAGGTTCACATCCCCCAGAAATTGATAAACGAAGGGGCTCGCCGGTGAATCATAGATGTCGTCCGGCGAACCCACCTGCTCGATTTTCCCCGCATTCATTACCACCACCGTGTCCGCCACTTCCAGGGCTTCTTCCTGATCGTGGGTGACGAAGATACTGGTGACATGGAGTTCATCGTGGAGCTTGCGCAGCCAGCGTCGGAGTTCCTTGCGCACGCGAGCATCCAGCGCACCAAAAGGCTCATCGAGCAGCAGCACTTTGGGTTCGACCGCGAGTGCGCGCGCTAACGCGACGCGCTGTCTTTGTCCGCCAGACAACTGCGAGGGGTAACGCTGGCCGAGGCCGCCGAGCTGCATCAGCTCCAGCAACTGTTCGACCTTTTGTTTGATGGCATTCGCAGCAGGGCGTTCACTGCGCGGCTTCACCGTCAGTCCAAAGGCAATGTTGTCGAACACGCTCATGTGGCGAAACAGCGCGTATTGCTGAAAGACAAAGCCCACGCCCCGGTCGCGCGCCGAGACCTGCGACATATCGGTGCCATCAAACAGCACGGCGCCGCTGTCCTGAGTATCGAGGCCAGCCACAATGCGGAGCAGGGTAGTTTTGCCGCAGCCTGACGGCCCCAACAGCGCCACGAGTTGTCCGGTTGGCACCTCAAGGCTCACGTTGTTGAGCGCACGAAACCCCACAAAGGCTTTGCTCACCCCAGCAATCACGATGCTCATGTGTGTTCCTCGGCGCGTTCAGTGCGCGCCTCAATAATTGTTTTGAGAATCAGCGTCACCACTGCGAGCCCCATCAACAGTGAGGCGACCGCAAAGGCGGCCAGGCCCTGATATTCGTTGTAGAGAATCTCGACATGGAGGGGGAGGGTATTGGTTAGACCACGGATATGGCCGCTCACCACGGAGACCGCGCCAAACTCACCCATGGCTCTGGCATTGCAGAGAATGACGCCATAGAGCAGCGCCCATTTGATGTTGGGTAAGGTCACGCGCCAGAAGGTTTGCCAACCGTTAGCCCCTAGCGTGGCCGCCGCTTCTTCTTCATCGGTACCTTGTTCCTGCATCACGGGAATCAATTCCCGCGCCACGAATGGAAAGGTGACAAATACCGTGGCCAGCACGATGCCGGGGACCGCGTAGATAATTTTGACATCGTGGTCGCGCAGCCATTCACCACACCAACCGTTCAAGCCAAACAGCAACACATAGACCAGACCAGAAATCACCGGCGATACCGCAAACGGCAGGTCAATGAACGTGAGCAAAAGCTGCTTACCCTTGAACTCAAACTTGGCGATGCACCACGCCGCACTGACCCCGAAAATGACATTCGCCGGCACCGCTATCGCGGCCGCGAGTAGCGTGAGTTTCAGCGCGGAAATGGCATCTTTATCGGACAAGGCCCGCCAGTAGTCGCCCACGCCGTGCGCCAGCGCCTGCGACAACACCAGGACCATCGGCAACACCAGCATGATGGCGACAAAGATCAGCGCCACACCGATCAGCGAACGTCGCACCCACGGGTTTTCCGTGGTCCCGCGAGTCATCGTCGTTGCTCCGCGCGACGCGCCCACGCTTGTAACAGATTAATGACCAGCAACATCGCAAAGGACAGCATCAGCATGACAACAGCAATTGCCGTGGCGCCCGTGTAGTCGTATTGCTCAAGCTTGGTGACGATGAGCAAGGGGACAATCTCCGACACCATGGGCATATTGCCCGCGATAAAAATGACCGAGCCGTATTCACCCAGCCCTCGCGCGAAGGCGAGCGCAAAGCCGGTGAGCGTCGCCGGGAGCAAAGCGGGCAGTAGCACGCGAGAGAAGATCTGCCAGCGATTGGCGCCGAGCGTCGTTGCCGCTTCCTCATAGCTGAGGTCGAAGTTTTCCAGCACCGGTTGCACGGTGCGCACGACAAACGGAATTCCTACGAACAAAAGGGCGACCATAATGCCCAAAGGGGTGAAGGCGACTTTGATGCCCCAGTCGGCGAAATACTGCCCCAGCCAACCTTTCGGCGCATACAACGCGGCAAGTGAGATGCCAGCCACCGCAGTCGGCAAGGCAAAAGGAAGGTCAACCAGAGCATCGCAGACGCGGCGTCCCGGAAATCGGTAGCGCACCAGGACCCAGGCGAGCAACAAACCAAAGACGACATTGAGACCGGCCGCCAGCAGCGCACATCCGAAACTCACCCGAAAGGCGGCCAAAACGCGCGGTGCAGTGGCGGCTATCCAAAACGCCTCAGCACCGAACTGAATCGATTTCAGGAAGAGCGCTGACAGTGGCACCAGCACGATCAGCGTTAAGTAAAAAAGAGTGAAGCCGAATGTCAGACCGAAGCCCGGCAGGACGCTGGGACGCCTGAAGTGTCCGCGCCAGGCTTTAGCCCGAAAATAGTCCCGGCTTAGATCTGCCGGGTCGACGTTAAGGGTGTTACTCATCGGCGGGTGATGGCTCAGCGCGCAAAGAGCTGGTCAAACACGCCACCATCGGCGAAATGTTTTTCCTGTGCGGTTTTCCATCCGCCAAAGGCTTCAGTCACCGTCACCAGCTTTACGTTTGAGAATTGCTTGGCAAACTCAGCGGCAACGCTGCTGTCCTGCGGGCGAAAATAATGCTTCGCGGCAATCTGCTGAGCCTCCTTGCTATACAGATGCTCAAGGTAGGCTTGCGCCAATTTCGTGTTGCCATGTCGCTCAGCATTCTTGGCGACTACTGCCACCGGCGGCTCGGCGAGAATGCTGAGCGACGGCGTGACAATTTCGAAATCCTTACCCGTCGCACCATTGACCACCATCAGGGCTTCGTTCTCCCACGCCACGAGGACGTCGCCAATGCCACGCTCGATAAACGTGGTGGTGGCGCCGCGTGCGCCGGTGTCCAGCACCGCCACGTTTTTGAACAAGTTCGCCATGAACTGTTGGGCGCCCGCATCGCTCCCCGTTTTGTTTCGCGCAAACGCCCAGGCCGCCAAATAGTTCCAGCGAGCGCCGCCAGAGGTTTTCGGATTTGGGGTCACGACGCTCACATCGCTCCGCACGAGATCATCCCAATCCTTGATCCCTTTCGGATTGCCCTTACGCACGAGCAGAACAATCGTTGAGCGATACGGCGTGCTGTTGTTGGGCAACAGCGTTTGCCAATTGCGCGCGAGCAAGCCGGACTTCTCGGCGATCGCGTCGATGTCGTAGGCAAGGGCCAAAGTCACCACGTCCGCATCCAGTCCGTCGATCACCGAGCGCGCCTGCTTACCCGAACCGCCGTGTGATTGATTTACCGTTACCGCGGCGCCGCCCTGCGCTTGCCAGTAACTCGAAAACTGCGCGTTATAGTCCTCGTAGAATTCGCGCGTAGGGTCGTAGGACACGTTCAGCAGGGTCTGGTCTGCATGGGCCGTCGGCATCGCGCAACTCAGCGGAAGCAGCAACAGCAGGGCGATGCGGGGAAGGGTGAATTTCATTGAACTCTCTCCATCTTGCGCAAGGCCGGAGTCTTAGGCGACATCCGGCCCTCGTGTCATTAATAAGCCAGTTGGAATCGCGTCAGCAGCGCGCGTTCGGTATCCCGATCAAGCGGCGCACTGAGCGTGCCGCCACCGCCGCCGTGGAATCGGGTCTCGTCGTAGTTCACGTTGACCTTGAAGTTGCGATTGAGATACCAGTTCAGCCCCAAGCCCCAGGTCCCCGCGAATCGCGCGGATTTGGTGGGATCCGCCAGCGCCTTACCCAATTTGTCGTTGCTGATCCCGGCAAATGCCGCGTCGTCGATTTCCAATTCGCCATAGCGCGTCGACAATTCAAACGCGCCCCAATGGCCAGCAACCGGATCAAAATTGGCTTTGGGCTTAATGCCTTTGAAATTGGCGTCTTCGCCGGTTAACACCAGAAACGCCGACACCTGCCAGGCGGCGTTGGTGACCGGCGCGTTGTGATCCGCAAAGCTTACCGACTGCGTCGACTCTACGTAGTCGCCGAAAAATCCAAACTGGCGCCAGTAAAAGAAGCCCTGCGGCGAGAAGCGATAGCGATCGCCGTCTGCTATTGCAGTGGTCTCAAGCGAAGGGCTGAGCGTGACGGAGGTCTCTTTGCCTTTGGCGTCGACTACCGTCGTGGCGCTGCTGGTGGAGCGGTACTTGAAGAACTTCGCCTGCGCAGGCGTGCGGTACGCGCCCAAATTCGGCGAGTCCGCCGCACCCAGTTCGCTGCCGTAGGTGCCTGAAATACCAAAACCCAAACCTTGCAGCGGGCCGTAGGCGTCGAGGAAGGGTTGCACCATGACGCGTCCCGCAAAATCCTTGTCGTCGCTACTGTCCAGCGCGGCCACATTCTCGCCATCCGGATCGCCATCGAAAACACCGGTTTGATAACTCAGCTTGCCGTTAAGCAATTCGCCGCTCACTTGCAAACCGACATCTCGATTCGGCACCAGATTATTGGTGATGCCACGCTCGACAAAGGCCAGCTCCGAGCCGGAGGCAAGACGCTCCAGGCCGACCGGTTCCTTCATCTTGCCCACAGCCACTTTGGCGAAGGGAAACTGGCGCCATTCCGCATAAGCATCTTGCAAGGTCACCGAGGCGCCGGCGAAATCCGGCATCACGCGATAGTAGAACTGCTTGGCCACCGTGCCTTCAAAGATGGGGCGCACCCGACGCATGAGGAAACTGTCCGCATTCGATTGGGATTCATCGTCGAGAAAGAAGCGCGCGTCGGTCTGAATGTAGCCACGCACCTTGAGTTCGTAGTTGCCATCAGGAGACGTCACTGCCAAACCCTTCTCGCTTACCGAGACCGCTGGCACTTTGGCTCGAGTGGCGGCGGCCTCTTCGGCGTTCACTTCGAGACGTCGTTCAATGATGCGCACTCTGGCGTCGACATTCGTGTTGGTAGGGCTCGCGGGAACCGGCGAGGGCGTGGCGGCCTTGAGACGCGCTAGCGCCGACTCCAATTCTTTAATCCTTGCCGAAAGATCGGCCACCTGCGCGGAGAGTGCTTCGGGGGTGGGCGGGGTGGCCGCAGAGGCCGCGGGTAGGCAGACCAAGGCCGTGATGCCAAGCGTGCCACATAGCGCCCGGCGGAAAGAAAGCTCGTTCATGAAAACCTCAACAACTGATTTAGACTCTCACCATCGCGGGTGGCGAATGCTTTAATCACTGATCGTGCCAACACGAAAAAACTGATTTTTTAGCTGTAAACCTCAGTCGTTCTGGAGCATGGTTCCCGATGCCCAGCATATGTGCGATTTTTTCTTCTATATTTGCTGTGAGCTTGAGGGCGGAAGGATTTGCGCCTACTCAGGCGACACTGACCGCAGCAGCATCACACTATCTTTAGTAATTTTTGGTCTTTCCCATCCGCGCTTGTGCTGTGCGAGTTTTGGTAGCGGGGTGGTAAAGACGTCTTCAGTCGCTTGCGCATTACCGCCCGGAGTAAACCTGCATCGTGAAGTCAGAAAAGCAACTACATCTCGGCGCCTTCATGCGGCCCGCCAGCATCCATACCGCGTCATGGCGGTATCCGGGTGGTTTTTCGGATGCGAATTTTAATTTCGCGCACATGAAGCGCTTCGTGCAGACGCTGGAGAGAGGATGCTTTGACGCCTTTTTCATGGCGGATCATCTGGCGGTCCTTAACATGCCGATGGAGGCATTGAAGCGGAGCGCGACAGTGACCTCCTTTGACCCGCTCACTTTGCTGCCAGCGCTCGCCGCAGTGACCGAGCACATTGGCCTGATCGCGACCGCCTCAACGACCTACAACGATCCCTACCACGTGGCGCGCAAATTCGCCTCGCTCGATCACTTGAGCAATGGTCGCGCGGGGTGGAACCTGGTGACCTCGGCGAATCCTCACGAGGCACTCAACTTCAATCGGGAAACCCATCTAGCGCATGCCGACCGTTACGCCCGCGCGCGCGAGTTCTACGAGGTGGTCACGGGCCTGTGGGACAGTTGGGCGGACGATGCCTTCATCCGCAACGTGGAGGAGGGCGTGTTTTTTGATCCTGAGAAACTCCACATCCTAAACCATCAAGGCGCCGAGTTTTCAGTGCGGGGGCCGCTCAATATCGCGCGCCCCGTTCAGGGTTGGCCGGTGATCGTGCAGGCAGGGGCCTCAGAAGCGGGACGACAGATTGCGGCGGAAACGGCGGAGGCGGTGTTCTCCGCCAACAACACGCTTGGCACCGCGAAAGACTTTTACGCGGACATGAAGTCGCGGGTTCGTGCGTGTGGCCGCAACCCGGAACATCTCAAGATATTGCCGGGCGTTTTTGTCGTTATCGGGGACAGCGTCCAGCAGGCAAAAGCAAAGAAGCGCCAACTTGACTCACTGGTGCATCCGGATAGCGGTCTGGGATCGCTGTCGGTGATGCTGGGTTGCGATGCGCGAGCATTCGATCTCGACGGACCGCTGCCAGAGATTCCCGAGAGCAATGCCAGCAAAAGCGGCCGCGAGAAACTTATCGCAATGGCGCACGAAGAGCGCATGACCGTGCGCGAACTGGCGCAGCACGTCGGCGGGAGTTTTGGGGTGATGGAGATGGTCGGCACTGCGCAGACGGTGGCCGACGAAATGGCGCAGTGGTTAGACGAAGAAGCCTGCGACGGCTTCAACGTTATGTTCTCATCGCTGCCCGAGGGCCTGGATGAGTTTGTAGACCTCGTGGTCCCCGAACTGCAGCGGCGCGGATTGTTCAGAACCCGCTATGAGGGCGCAACGCTCCGCGAAAACCTCGGATTGCCGCGCCCGACCAATCGTTTTTTCCAATCCTGAACCTGCTCGCATTGAACTCCGGGAACTCACGATGAACGCGACCCTTGACCAAGACCTGCACTACCGAGCGTGGCAGGAGGCGGGCCGGCAGGCCGATATTCAGGGCTTTGCCTCTGCGCTGTTCGCGTTGCTGAAGACCCAAATCCCGCTGAGAAGCTTGAGCCTTTATGAATTCATTGAAAGCCGCCGCGAACTGCTGGCGGTGGCGAGTGCGGGATCTGGACGAGAGAGCCTTGCGGAACAATCTGCCGTTTATTGCACTGGGACCCAGGCGCTCGCGATCTCGAAATGGATCGCCGGGGCGCAATTTGAGGAGGCCTCAGCGACATCAATTGAGCGTTGTGGCTTAGGCGCGATCCGAGCGACCCATGCGGAAACCTCCCTCATTGGCGGTCT
>CANFVX010000048.1 GCA_947450495.1 Gammaproteobacteria bacterium | reverse complement strand
TGGGATTAAAAACGGCCTGCGTTGAGTCATGGCTCAACCCGGCTGGCAAGCCGGCGTTGGGCGGCACCTGCCTGAACGTGGGTTGCATTCCCTCGAAAGCGCTATTGGACTCCTCTCACCACTACGAGCACCTGCGTAAACACGCCAAGGAGCACGGCATCGTCACAGGTGAGGTCTCTTTCGACGTCGGGGTCATGCAAAAGCGGAAGGAGAAGATTGTCCAGACGCTGACTCAGGGCATCGCCTCGCTGTTCAAGAAGAATGGGGTGACCTGGGTACAGGGTCACGGAGCGCTTAAATCCGCGCAAGAAGTCAGTGTGCTGGATTCCGCCGGTACGCAAACCGAGGTATTGCGCGCCAAGCACATTGTCATCGCCACGGGGTCGGTCCCCGCCAAAATCCCACCCGCGCCGGTGGACCAACAGAACGTTGTCGACTCCACCGGCGCGCTATCTTTCAGCACGGTGCCGGCACGTCTGGGCGTCATCGGCGCCGGCGTCATTGGTCTGGAATTAGGGAGCGTTTGGCGACGTTTAGGCGCTGATGTGGTGGTCTTTGAAGCGATGCCCGAGTTTCTGGCCGCGGCCGACAAGGACATCGCAACCGAGGCCTACAAACTGCTGACCAAGCAGGGCCTGAAAATTCTTCTGGATTCCAAAGTAAAAGCCGTTGAATCCACCGCCGAAGGGGTGGTGGTTACCGTTGAGTCCGGTGCGAAAACCGAGCAGGTTACAGTCGACAAGTTAATCGTTGCCGTGGGCCGCGTCCCGAACACTCAGGGTCTGGGTGCACAGGAAGTTGGCCTCGCGCTTGATGAACGCGGATTTGTGAAAACCGACCACGAGTGCCGCACGAATTTGTCCGGGGTCTACGCCATCGGAGACGTTACGCGCGGCCCCATGCTGGCGCATAAGGCGTCGGAAGAAGGTATTGCCGTAGCAGAGTTCATCGCCGGCCAAAAACCTCATATCGACCATGCGCATATCCCGTGGGTGATTTACACCTGGCCCGAAATTGCTTGGGCGGGGGCTACAGAGCAGGCCTTGAAGGCTGCAGGAACAAGCTACCGCGTGGGGCGCTTCCCGTTCATGGCCAGCGGTCGCGCCCGTGCGATGGGTGAGACTGATGGCTTCATCAAAATCATTAGCGCACAAGAGACCGACGAGGTCTTGGGCGTGCATATCCTCGGACCTCAGGCCTCAGAGTTAATCGCAGAGGCCGTCATGGCGATGTCCTTCAGTGCGTCGGCCGAAGATATTGCGCGCACCGTCCATGCGCATCCCACGCTCGCTGAGGGCATGCATGAAGCAGCGTTGGGAACCGACAATCGGATGATCCATCTGTAAAAAATGCAGGACGCTCCGTTGTGGAGCGTCGCGGTTGCATTGGCCCGCATGGGCACTTAGATTACCCCTCAGTTTCGGCGTCGCGGCAAACTTGGCGTGCTGAGGGTTGCCTAGCGAAATCGAACAGCGCGAGCGTGCCATGGCAAGCTTGCAGTTTTTCATTCGGGAGTACGGTTTCAGCGAAATCGCGCTTCTTCAGGGTTCGAGACATTGGCCCACAGCCAAGCATACGGAGCTGCAGTGAATGACTGAGAACGCCGCCGGCAAGCGTGTCATCAAGAAATATCCCAATCGTCGACTCTACGACACCAACGAAAGCAAGTACGTCACCTTGAACGACGTCCGGAAGCTGGTGCTCGAGGAAACGCCTTTCTGCGTCATCGACAAGAAAACGGGAGAAGACATCACCCGTAACATCCTCTTGCAGATCATCATTGAGCAAGAGGAGGCCGGAGATCCGATTTTCTCGACAGATGCCTTGCAGCAGTTGATTGGGTTTTATGGCAACTCAGCGCGTTCACTGGCCGGGGATTTCATGCAATCAAGTGTGGGCATGCTCTATGAGCAGCAGAAGCGGTTGCAGGAACAACTGACCTCGGCGATGCACACCAATCCCATCTCCGGCATGTTCGCAGATGCCGCGAAGCGCAACGTCGAAATGTGGCAGCGGATGCAAGAAACGCTGATGAAATCCAGCGGCTTGATGAAGCCTCAAGCGTCAGCCTCCAGAGAAGAACCGCCGCTCGACGACTGAGCTTCAAGATTCGCTGCGCGGCGTGTTCAGCGCCGCGCAGCTTTCTATCAGTGCCGACTCGGGTTCACGCTCGGTTGCGCACGGCTTCTCGCAATCGCCCAACCTGCTCTTTCAAGCCCTCAGGCAACCTGTCGCCGAAGCCTTCGAAGAAGGTGTGGATATCATCCACCTCTTTTGACCAGACCTCAGTGTCAATCGCGAGCAGCGCGTCCAGCGTTTGTTCAGTCAGCGCCAGACCGGTCAAGTCGATATCCGCGCGATTTGGCATCAGCCCTACCGGCGTCGTTACCGCATCAGCAACGCCGGAGCAGCGCTCGGTTATCCATTTCAGGACGCGCATATTGTCGCCATAGCCTGGCCACATGTAGCGCCCATCAGCGTCTTTCCGAAACCAGTTCACGTGGAAGATTTTTGGCAGTTCCGCGCAGCGTTCGCTGAAGCTGAGCCAGTGCGCCCAATAGTCACCAAAGTTATAGCCACAAAATGGCTTCATCGCCATTGGGTCGCGGCGGACTTGGCCGACTTGTCCGACGGCAGCCGCGGTGGTCTCCGAAGCGACGGCGGCGCCAGTGAACACGCCGTGCGCCCAGTCCAGAGACTCAAGCACCAGAGGCGCCACAGTGGAGCGACGCCCACCGAAAATGATTGCCGAGATTGGCACACCGGAAGGCGCGTTCGCCTCCGACGAATAGCTGGGGCATTGTGCGGCGGTTACCGTGAAGCGAGCATTCGGATGTGCTACCGGCCCGTTGGACGAATCATGTGGACGCCCTTGCCAGTCCAGCAAGCCTTCCGGCTTATCGCCATCGATCCCTTCCCACCAGGGCTGCCCATCGGGTGTGAGGCCCACGTTGGTGTAGATGGTATTCCGACCAAGCGTTTGCATGCAGTTGGGATTGGTTTTCATGCTGGTGCCAGGCGCAACGCCGAAAAACCCTGCTTCAGGATTGATGGCCCAGAGCTGGCCGTCTTCGCCAGGGTGCAGCCAGGCAATGTCATCGCCCACGGTCCATACCTTCCAGCCCGCATAGGCCTCTGGTGGCACCAGCATCGCGAGATTCGTCTTGCCGCAGGCGGATGGAAATGCCGCCGCCACGTAAGTTACCTCGCCAGCAGGATTCTGGATCCCCAGAATGAGCATATGTTCGGCCAGCCAGCCCTCAGTCCGTGCCTGCCAGCTTGCGATGCGCAGGGCGTGACATTTCTTCCCCAGCAACGCGTTCCCGCCATATCCGGAGCCGAAACTCTTGATCATCAGTTCTTCGGGAAAATGCATGATGAAGCGACGCTCGGGATTGAGATCGCCGATTGAATGCAGGCCCTTGATGAAAGAATTGCCCGCATCGATGTGAGCTAGTGCGCGGCTGCCAATTCTCGCCATGATCCGCATGTTCGCGACCACATACGGACTATCGGTGATCTCAACGCCAGCGCGCGCGTAAGGCGAACCATAGGGCCCCATCAGATAGGGAATGATGTACATCGTGCGGCCGCTCATGCATCCGGCATAAAGCGCGTCCATTTTTTGATGCCCTTCCGCGGGCGACATCCAATGATTGTTAGATCCCGCGTCTTGCTGGTCAGTAGTACAAACCAGAGTCAGATGCTCAACGCGGGCCACATCGTTTGGATTTGAGCGATGTAAAAAGCAGTTGGGATGGGTCTCCTCGTTGAGTCGCAGCAGGGTCCCGTCCGCCAACATTTCAGCGGTAAGTTGCTCATTCTCAAGGTCCGATCCGTCGCACCAGTGGATTCGGGCAGGAAGCGTCAACGCCGCGACCTCCTCAACCCACGAGGCCAATGCCGGATTTGTCGTCATCAAAATTACTCCGTTACGCGCCAACGAACGGCTTTCACCATGTTCGCTAGCGCGGGTTGAAAATCGGGGTGGGAAAAATGAGCGGGCACTCTACCCAAGACGACCGTGGATTTGAAGAAATCAGTGCCCGGAAGTTTGTAACTCCACTGCCCTGCATCAAATTTACTGTCGTGCCTGCAAGGTCTGGAAAATTTTTTGAAAAAGCGGTTGACATGCCTTGAATCGGCTCATATGCTGCATCGCACAAATGCTGCTTGGCAGCAATTAGCGGCTCTAGTGAATACTTATTTCCCGGAGACAGGAGCGAAGCATGGAACACGTTATGACCCAGTGGGACTCGGTAATGAAGTCAGCAACGGAGTCCGGTAAGGCGCTTGAAGCCATCAATCTTAAGCTGGTTGAGCAGCTCACCAAAAAGCAGGTTGAGCTCGTGACCAGCGCGTTTGAAACCTCAAACAAGTGGGTTTCCAGTTTTGGTGAAGGCAAGGCGCTGCCTGAACTTGTTTCGGTCCAGAGCAAGCTGGCTAGCGAATATAGCGCGAAGGTCGTAGCGACCGCGCGGGAAACAGCTGACCTCCTCGCGAGTTCTCGCGACGAATACAAGGCCTGGTTCGAAAAAGGTTTCCAGACTTTTAGTGCGCAGGCTGAAGCGGTAGTGGCGAAGCCCGCGACGAGCCGTAAGGCTGCCTGATTTTAGTTGATGTTTTTCTTGCTCTCTCTCGTTTGACGTTTGACCTCCCCTCTGCCCTCGTCGACCGGCCTCCGGGCCGGTCTTCGGGGGGGCTTTTTATCGCAACTCAGCTTTCGGGTTAAACCCTTGCCGCCAGCCATGTGCTGACGGTCTCCGCGACTTTCTGCCGCGCCGACCCGCCGACATAGATCCCGATATGCCCGCCCGGCACTTCAAGGGCTTGATAGTCATCGGTGGCGACTAGCGCCCCGAGCGCCAGCGACGCCGCGGGCGGCACGAGATGATCATCACGGGCATAAATGTTCAAGACCGGCATCGTAATTTTTGTCAGGTCAACAATACGCTCACCAATCCGCCAGCTACCCATCGCGAGCGCATTCTCCCGATAACAACCCTGCGCAAACTCGTACAGGGCGCGCCCTGCCAGGTCGGGGCTATCGAAGATCCACTGCTCCATTCTGAGAAAGGTCGCCAAGACTGCCGCATCATCCATTTGCGACACCAGATTGACGTATTTCTGGTGGTTCAGCCGATACGGTCGCAAGGCCAAAAACAGCGTATTCAGCGCGTCACCAGACAAGTTCTGTCGCCCAAGCAGTTCAAGGTCGACTCCGCGTAGGAGTCGGCTTAGGTCATCGTCTGGCGTATGGAAGTCAACCGGCGTTACCGTGGTAATCAGGTTTCTAACTTGCGCCGGATACATGGCCGCATAGCTCAATGCGAAAGTACCGCCCTGACAGATCCCCATCAGATTGATAGGCCCTGCCAGGGTTTGCAGAAAACTCACGCAGCCGGCCAGATCGTGATTGAGGTAGTCATTCAGTCCCCGCTCTGCGTCTAGCCCCACGGGGTCCGCCCATTCGATTAGAAACAGATCCACGCCACGGGCTAGCAGGCTGCGGACTAATGAGCGGCTGGGTTCAAGGTCCGCCATCGATGCTCGGTTTACCAGCGCATACACCAGCAAGGTCGGCACGCTCTGAACGGTCGGACTCTCCGCTTCGTAGTGAAACAGCCGCGCCTTTCCACACTGAAAGACCAATCTGCGGGGAGTTCCGCCCGGCGCTGGATTACCCAAGCTCCGGAGCGTTTGAACGCCGTGGGCGAGCTTCTTTTCCCATTGCGCAAGTTCGTGCGCAATTTGCTCCCAAGTGAGTTCCAGCTTGGCCACGGTCAGGATTTCGGCCGCCGACCGGCAGAAATGCTGCCAATGTCAAAGCTGAGTTTTTTGGCCACAGTCCGCGGCGAGGCTGCCGCCTTGGGAGTGGTCTGTATGACTTTGGGTGACTTCGTCGTCGATGGACTTTTCTTGGCTGCCCGCCGGGGATTTTTTGCAGGCCTTTTCACCTGCGCTGCGGTCTGCTCGTCAACGACGGGAAGCACGGCGCTTGGGGGTGCCGCGCTGAGCTCCAGCGCGGCCAAGCGGCGACCGATCTCGGTCAAGTCGGCCGCGCTGGGCAACCCAAACACGGGCAATGCCTTGCAGCCCAGCGCACGAAAGGCATCTCTTACGCGGAGCCCCGCATTAGCACGCTCACCGAAGGCAACCACAAAAGCATCGGTCCGTAAGCAGTCCTGATAGGCGTCTTCCACACACGCAATGAAGTGGTCATAGAGCGCCTGCAAGGAATCAATGCGGGCTTCTGATTGCTCGTCGTTCAAACTGGCGCGGAGGCGCTTGATGCCGTCGACCAGCGCCAGCCACTGGAGAGTCTGCAGCTTGTCGGTCGCCTTGCGTTCTGCCGCCATGGCCTGCGTCAGTTCGCCGCCGAGCTTCTGCCACTCACGCATAAGACCGAACGCAGGCCACATCGTTAATTCGGGCCAGGGCGTTGCTTGCAAAGCCTCTCGCGCGCTCAGCGCCGCCTCCAATCCGTTAAGGACATCGCCCAGCATTCGGTCGAGCGCGGCCGCCACCGGCACGGGCCGCCGCCGACTCGATTTAAGCCACTCACCGTAGCCGGACAGTGTCTCCGCGAACAGGCGAAACGATGCCCAGGGGCCCGGTTCACCACCCTCGTCGCGCACATCTTCACGGGCCCCAAAGCCTCCCAATGACGCGAAATGACTTTCTGCCGCAGCCCCCGAGGCATCACGCGCAAACCTCAGCAACTGCTCCATAAAAACAGATTGCAGGGCCTCCCATGACATCGCTTCGCCCACCTTGCTTCCTCCCGCTTTGGCGCTACCGAACAGCCCGGTTTACCAACAAATCATCGACGACTGCGGGATCGGCAAGCGTGCTCGTGTCCCCAAGTGCGTCGATTTCATTGGCGGCAATCTTGCGAAGGATCCGTCGCATGATTTTGCCGGAGCGCGTTTTGGGCAAGCCCGGCGCCCATTGGATAACGTCAGGCGAGGCGATCGCGCTGATTTCCCGCCGCACATGCTCAACGAGTTCGCGACGCAGGGCATCGCTGGCTTCAACGCCCTGATTGAGCGTGACATAGGCATAAATCCCCTGACCTTTGAGGTCATGCGGGTAGCCCACCACGGCGGCCTCGGCCACGTGACGGTGGAGCACGAGCGCGCTTTCAATTTCGGCAGTGCCGAGACGGTGCCCGGAAACGTTAATCACGTCGTCGATGCGGCCAGTGATCCAGTAATACCCGTCCGCATCCCTGCGGGCGCCATCGCCGGTGAAGTAGGTGCCCGGGAACATCTTGAAATAGGTGTCCTTAAAGCGCTCGTGGTCGCCGTAAACGGTGCGCATCTGACCAGGCCAAGAGCGCTTGATGACCAACGCACCCTCTGCCGCGCCGTGTAGTTCATTGCCTTTTTCATCCAGCAGCGCGGGCTCCACCCCAAAAAACGGCAGCGTGGCGGAGCCAGGCTTAAGCGCTCTCGCACCAGGCAGCGGCGTGATGAGAACGCCGCCCGTTTCGGTCTGCCACCAGGTGTCCACCACCGGACAACGCTCGTCGCCGACCACGCGGTAATACCATTCCCAGGCCTCCGGATTGATCGGTTCCCCCACCGATCCGAGCAGGCGTAGCGACGCACGGGAATGGCGTTTGACCGGCTCATCGCCCTGCCCCATCAGGGCGCGAATGGCGGTGGGCGCGGTGTAGAAAGTATTCACCTGATGCTTGTCGATCACTTCCCAGAAACGACCGCTGTCGGGCCAGGTGGGGATGCCCTCAAACATGAGCGTGGTCGCGCCGTTGGCCAGCGGACCGTAAACGATATAGGTGTGACCGGTGACCCAGCCCACATCGGCCGTACACCAGTAAATATCGCCATCGCGATAATCAAAAACGTACTTGTGAGTCATTGCCGCGAAGGTGAGATAGCCGCCGCTCGTATGCAGCACACCTTTGGGTTTGCCCGTGGAACCCGAGGTGTAGAGGATAAAAAGCGGATGCTCCGCATCCACACTTTCGGGCGGGCAATCCGCACTCGCCGCCGCGACGGCCTGCTCGTACCACACGTCGCGGCCCTCGCTCCAATCGATCGCACCACCTGTGCGCTTCACCACAAATACCGTGTGCACATTTGGGCAATGAGCGAGCGCGCGATCGGTGTTGGCCTTGAGCGGCACCGGACGGCCGCCGCGGAGTCCTTCGTCGGCAGTAATCACGACCTGACAATCTGAATCCAGAATTCGATCTTTCAGCGCCTCCGGCGAGAAACCACCAAAGACCACCGAATGCACGGCCCCGATGCGGGCGCAGGCCAGCATCGCGACGGTGGCTTCCGGGATCATGGGCATGTAAATCGAAACCCGGTCGCCTTTTTTCACGCCCCGCGCCTTCAGCGCGTTACCGAAGCGGCTTATCGCTTCATGCAACTCCCGATAGGTGACCTTGCGGCTATCAGCGGGGTTATCGCCTTCCCACAGAATCGCCACCTGATCGGCGCGGCTTTCGAGATGACGGTCTACGCAGTTGTAGGCGACATTCAGCTCCGCGCCTTCGAACCAGCGGATATTTGCCTCGGTGAAATCCCAGTTGGCGACCCGCTCCCAAGGCCGGAACCACGACACAAATTCCTGGGCCTGAGCGGCCCAGAACCCGTCCGGGTCGGCCAGTGACTGGCGATAGAGTTCTTCGTATTGCTCCCGGGTTAAGTGGGTGCGGGCCAGCGCGGCGGCCGAGACTGGATAAACGGTTTCATTCGACATGAAGCATCCCCTGTGTGCTGAAGCTGGCCCATAGACGCTGGCCAGCCCCGAGTATAGCCAAGGCGCCTCGCAGACTCACCGCCAGTGTTCCTGATTGCGATAGCCCGCGCGCAGGCCGTAAGGTGGCGCCCTCCCCGAATGAGACCTTAAACGCCTATGCGCCTCTCCCCTACTCTTTCCACGGCCCTGCTCGCGGTCGCCGAAGCCTGTCGCGTTGCGCGCACCGTACAACACGAACTCGCCGCCGTTAAAACGCTCACGAAAGAGGATTTGAGCCCCGTGACCGTGGCCGACTTCGCCGCGCAGGCCGTGGTTTGCCTGCGACTTCACGCGGGACTTGGCAGCTTCGATTTGGTCGGCGAGGAGTCGGCCGGCGAGTTGCGGGAAACCAGCGGCGATGCGATGAACAACGCGGTGACCCGTGCGGTACGCGATATCTGGCCGGAGATCAGCGAAGGCCGCGTGCATGACGCGATCGATTTCGGCAATCACGATGCAAGCGCCGAGTCCTACTGGACGCTGGACCCGGTCGACGGTACCAAAGGGTTTCTCCGGGGTGGCCAATATGCCATCTCGCTGGCTCTCATTGAGCGCGGACAGGTCGTCGCCGGCGTGTTGGGATGTCCTAACCTCGGACAGGATTTCGCCCGTTCGTTTAACGATCCGGACCCCGTGGGCACCCTGTTTTACGCCACCCGGGACGGCGGCGCCTGGAGCCTCGCCGCGACCGATACGGCCGACCGCGCACAACGCATTCACGTGGCGAACGGTCGCCCGATTACCGACCTGCGGATGTGTGAATCTGTCGAGTCCGGTCATTCCCGCCTTGATTCTGCCCATCAAATTCGGACCCGTCTGAGGATCACCGGCGAACCCGCCAGACTCGACAGCCAATGCAAATATGCGGTGGTAGCGAGAGGTCAGGCCGATGCCTACCTGCGCCTGCCGACCCGACACGATTACGTGGAGAAAATCTGGGACCACGCCGCCGGCGCCCTCATCGCCACGGAGGCCGGCGCGAAGGTCACCGACATCCACGGCAAGGCACTCGACTTCTCGACCGGTACGGGATTGACGGCCAATCGTGGCGTGCTCTGCGCATCCGCCTCGCATCACGCGGCGCTGCTGGACGCGATCGCCGCGCTGGAGGACTGAGCGCTCAACGCTCTGGCACCCTTTTCCTGATCGGGGACTCCCTGCTAACGTTTGGCCATCGTACGACGACCATCTGCTATGCAAGGAGGCACTGATGACTATGCGACCCCTGAAATCGCCCTGCCGCGTGATGCTGGTGGACGACCACAAGTTCATCGCCGAAATGCTGGCCCAGCGGCTGGCGGCGGAATCGGGCATTGAGGTGGCGGGATTTGCCAGCGATGCGGCTGGCGCTGAACAAATCATCACCAGCCAACACGTGGATATCGCCCTGCTCGATATGCAGTTGGCGCGCGAAGACGGGCTTGGCGTTGCGCGGCGTCTGCTGGAGCTAAGGCCCTCGCTCCGCATCATCGGTTTGTCGGTTCACGATCAGGATCATTACCCCTTGGCGCTGCTGCAGATGGGCGCGGCAGGGTTTCTGTCCAAGCACTCCTCAGCCCGCGAAATTGCGGATGGCGTCCGCCGGGTCGCGGCTGGCCACATGGCCGTGAGTGCATCGGTTGCGGTGTTTCTGGCCACCCATCAAACCGTCACCGGTCCTTCAGACTGGTTAGCCGCCCTCACCCCCAAAGAACTGGAAGTGCTGACCTGTCTTGCGCGAGGGATGTCGATCAAGGCGGTGGCCACACGGCTCGCGCTCACCTCAAAAACGGTCCAAACCCATCGCAATAACCTGCGTAAGAAACTTGGCGTCACGACGGATGTGGAACTTTGCCTGCTGGCGATCAAAGCCGGACTGCTGGACCTGCACCGGACCGAGATTGGCCGGCGCTAGGCCGGCGTCGCTGCCTTAGAAAAAAGTAAGGTACGCGTAGTAGACGGCGCAGGCGAGGAGCGTGGCCCAGCCCCAGAATTTAAGCCAACGCTGTTTGCCGTAGATGCCACCGGCCAGTAGCACGAAGCCGATGATGAGGGTCAACCACACGGTGAGCGTGACGAATTCGTCGGTCGTCGGCGCGACGTAATCGGTGCTTCCGGGCGGCAGTTCTGTTTCGCGGTAACGCATTGCAAACTCAGGGGGCGTAAGCCATGACTTCAATCTCCACCAGCGCACCCGGTAAGACCAGCTCGGAAACCACCGTCGAACGGACCGGCGGCGCGGCCGGAAAATGCGTGGCGTAGACCGCGTTGAAGCGCGCGAAATCTTCCCGGCGGGTGATCCATACGGTGGCTTTTACTACCTGATCGAGCGTGCACCCGGCCTGCTTGAGAATGTCCTGAATGTTGGCCAGCGCCTGCAGCGTCTGGCTTTCAATGTCCTCGCCGCTCAGCTTGCCGCCGGCGTCGAGCCCCAATTGTCCCGACAGCAATACAAACTCGCCGGCCCGCACGCCCTTGGACAGCGGCAATGCCTTGCCATCCGCGAGTTTCAATTCACCACCAATAATCTGATGCGCCATTGCCCTCTCCTCTAATTCAACTGCCCGTTGGCTCGGATAATTCGCCATGTCCCCAAGGTCAACAAGGGCAAAGTGAAGACCAGCAGGAAGCCCCATGCCAAGGTGCCGTAACCTTTGGCAATCAAGGCAACAATCCCCACTTGGGACAACCACAGACTCAGTGCGGTGGTAACCCCTGCAATCATGGCATGTCCCATTTTTGGCAGCGGCCGGCCGCTGCGTTCAACTCGCCAGACATCAATCCGCTCGTTCAAGCCCTGCAGCACCCCGACGCCGGTCTGCACGATGGTCATAAACAGCAAGCCCACGTAAACCCAGAGAAAGAGTTGGGACCCGTAATGGGTAATCATCCAGTACGCGGGCACTGCTTCGCCGATGATCTCCGGGTAGTTGGCCATGAAAGTTGTGTGCAATACCAGCGCCGGGAGCACGCCCGCGCAGGCCGCGATAAACGCCGCCCCGAACGCTTGCCCGCGTCGCTCGATGGCTCTTGTGGAGTAGAGCAACACCGGCACCAGAGCGCTGTTATAGAGCGTGAACTGCGCCGCGTGCGTCAACCAGGCCGGTTCGACCACGCCGCCCGCCAGCGCGTCAGGAATCGTCTCGCCGGTAGCCCGCCACACCATCACGCCGTAGGCAATCAAGCCCGCGCTCAAAGCCAGCGCCCCGGCGGTCAAGGTCATTTCCACCAAGCGTCGACCGAAAAAATTACAGACCACAACCGCCAGCAGCATCGCCAGCGTGCCTTCGAACGGCCGAGTCCCAAAGGTGTCGCGGAGAATCGAGCCGGCGGCGGCCCCGGTTACCGCTAACACAATCACCAGCAGCAGGATGAAGCAGAGCTCATAGCCCACCCACGCCGGCCCCAGCAGCGTGCGCAGAAAGCTCCGATAGTCGTAGACCCGAAACACCCGCGCGAACTCGAAACTCACGCCCAGAACCGCGGTAAATCCGCAGGTCACCACCAGAATCGCCAGCAGACCGCCGAGCGGACCATGACTGGACATGAACTCCACCACTTCGCGGCCGGTGCCGTAAGCCCCGCCGACGACGACCGACTGGAACACGCCGGCCGGCACCAGATAGACGCTCGCCCAGCGCCGCCACTGACTCATGGGCGAGCGCCTCGGGCGGCGAGAAACCGGGCCATCGCGGCCTGCGGCGCACCTTCGCGATAGGCCGCCTGCATGCCGGCGACCGCCGCCGCAAACGCATCATCGAATCCGGCCAGCGCAAATTCCCGGAAGCGTGCCTTGGTGTGGCGAAAAGCGACTGGCGCTTTGTCGGCCAGGAACTGCGCGCGTGCGACTGCGGCACCGAGCAGGTCGGTGGCCGGCACCCGCTCGTTCAACAAGCCAAGGCGCTGACACTCTTCCGCATCCATCACGCGCCCCGAATAGGAGAGCTCCTGATTAAGCGACCAGGGCAGATGAAAACGCATCCAGTACGCCCCCATGATGCTGGGCAGGCCGGCGTTGATTTCGGGTTGCGTCATCCGGGTCCGCTCACAGCCAATGCGCCAATCCGCCACCAGCGAAATCTGATAGCCCCCGCCGGCGGCGACACCATTCAGTGCAGCGACCACCGGCTTATCCACCAGCAGGACCTGTCGATAGCACTCGGCGACATCGCCAAACCACTCCGGCACGCGCTCGGCGGTCATTTCCTTGGCCTCTTCCAGATCAACCCCGGCACAAAACGCCCGCTCACCGGCGCCGGTCACCACCACTGCCCTCACCGCCGCAGACGCATCGGCGTTACGCAGGGCGGCGACAAAGTCCCGCGCCAGCGCCCGGCTCAGGGGATTCAGCGCCGCCGGTCGATTGAAAATCAGTTGCACAACGCCATCGGCCTCATGCACCTGTAAGGCCGATGCTGATTCGCTCATGGCAGCTGTTTCCGGAATGAGTTCTTGACGAGAATTTTGCCCGCACGGAACGTGAAGACATCGCAGCCACGGGCCCGCACTTTTGCCCCGTCGCTGTTACGGGTACCGGTAAAAATCCACTCGGAGACTCCCCGGTCGCCGCAGATAAAGTCACCCAGACACTCGAAGTGAGCGTCTGGAAAGCTGGACCAGAGCGCGGCATAACCGGTCCGCACGGCCTCTATGCCCCGCCATTCCGTCCCTTCAACGGTGGTCCTCACCGATGCCATGAAAACGCAGTGCTGATGCGTATGCGCCATCAGCGCATCGAGATCGTGGCAGTTCCAGGCGTCGGCGAAACTCGCCAGAAACGCCAACGTCACTTCGCTTTCGGCCTGCTGCATGATCTGACTCCGGTGGGTAGGGCGCCATTTTAGGGAAGCTCTACGCCGCTTGTCGCCCGTCACGATGCAAGTTGAATTGACTTTGCGCGACCCGAAATTCAGGCTCCCAGCGCCCACGCGCTGAAGATTGCGGACGCCTCATACCACGCCATTGGAGAAGCCAGATGGAGCCCACCGGACTACTCGCCAAGGAACGGACTATCGCCGGCCCGGACTTCAACCGGTGGCTGGTGCCGCCTGCCGCGCTCGCGATCCATCTGTGCATCGGCATGGCCTATGGCTTTTCGGTGTTCTGGAAGCCACTCGGGCACGCGCTGCAGGGGCCCGATGGCAACCCCATCGCCAATTGCGCGGCTGGCGCGGTCACCATGACCAGCAAAATGGCCGGCATTGGTCGCGCCCTGTTCGCGACCGACTGCAACTGGACGCAGTTCGACCTTGGCTGGATGTACACCCTGTTCTTTGTCGTGCTGGGCTGCGCTGCAGCGCTCTGGGGTGGCTGGCTGGAACGCGCCGGGCCACGCAAGGCGGGCGTGGTCGCGGCAAGCTGCTGGTGCGGCGGACTGCTGATCTCAGCCTGCGGCGTGGCCTGGCATCAACTCTGGGTGGTGTGGCTTGGCGCCGGCGTGATCGGGGGCGTAGGTCTGGGCTTAGGCTACATCTCGCCGGTTTCAACCCTGGTGAAATGGTTTCCCGATCGACGCGGGATGGCGACCGGCATGGCCATCATGGGCTTCGGTGGGGGCGCCATGATCGGCTCGCCGCTGGCGACCTTCCTGATGGGGAAATTTGCGACCGCCGGACAGCCCGGCGTGTGGCAGACCTTCGTCGCGCTGGCCCTGATCTACGCGGTATTCATGTTCGCCGGCGCATTCAGTTACCGCGTCCCCGCCCCCGGTTGGACGCCTGCCGGCAGGACGCCACCGACCGCCGCGCCCAACAGCATGATCGCCACCCGCCACGTCCATTTTCGCCAAGCCCACCACACCCCACAGTTCTGGCTACTGTGGCTGGTGCTGTGCATGAACGTGTCCGCAGGCATCGGCATCATCGGCGCCGCCTCTCCCATGCTGCAGGAAACTTTCGGCGGCGCCTTGGTTGGCAAGGCCGCCATCGGTTTTGCCGACCTGCGCCAAGACGCCGCCCTGCTCGCCGGCGCGGTAGCCGTTGGCGCCGGCTTCGTCGGCCTCATTTCGTTGTTCAACATCGGCGGCCGAATTTTCTGGGCCTCGTCGTCCGACAAGTTGGGGCGCAAGCCCACCTATGTGGTGTTCTTCGTCCTGGGCATAGCCCTGTACCTGCTGGCCGCCTATGCGGCGAGCGTTAAATCGATGGCTTTGTTCGTGACCAGTCTATGCGTGCTGGCCTCCATGTACGGCGGCGGCTTTGCCACGATCCCGGCTTACCTTGCCGACTTGTTCGGGACGCAGTTTGTTGGCGCGATTCACGGTCGTCTGCTGACCGCATGGTCGACCGCCGGCATTCTCGGGCCTTTAATGGTGAACTACATGCACGATGTTCGACTCGAATCGGGCCAGCCCTTCGACCAGCTCTACCCGCCTATTTTTCAAGTACTGGCCGGCATGCTGGCGATTGGGCTGATCGCCAACCTGCTGGTGCGCCCGGTGGCGGCACGCCACTTCATGAGCGATGAGGAACTTAGCCGCGAAAAGGAGTTGGCGCACGAGACGCCAAGCGCTGCAAAGGGCGAGGCAACCGCCGCCACGATTCACACCACGGCGCAGGTCCGCGTCATTCTGGCGTGGGTCGCGGTCGGAATTCCGCTAGCCTATGGAGTGTGGGTAACCTTGCTGAAATCGGCCGCCCTCTTTCGTTGACCCGCTTTGCGGCCGCGCCGCAGTTGTCCTTTTTGCACGGAGACACCGTAGATGTTCATGAGCGCCCTTGAATACCGCGACTCGCTTCGCCGTTATCAACCGCGGGTATTCGTTAATGGCGAGCAGGTGAAGAGCGTCGCCGACGAGCCGCGCCTGCTGCCGGGCATCAACGCGCTGGGCATCA
>CANFVX010000047.1 GCA_947450495.1 Gammaproteobacteria bacterium | reverse complement strand
GTGCCAAACTTCGGCTAGTCCGGCCTCTACGTTATAGCTCGGGAGGCAGTCGATGCCTGTCCCAGAATCCGCATCCGAAATCCGGAACCACCACCCGCCCTTCGACAGGCTCAGGGTGAACGGTACGCGGGCCTGAAAGCCTAGGCGGTCGATGCCTGTCCCGGAATTCCCCCGGAATTCACTGACCTGAAAGCCTAAACCCCGTTCGTGCTGAGCTTGTCGAAGCATGGACGGGCGTGGCGGTGCGTATCGCCCCAAACTTCGACTGACGCGGTCCCTACGTTTCTTCTCGCCCGTGGACAGACCGAGCCGGAAACGGCAACGATCGGCAACCTGAACGCATCCGCCCCAGCGCCTATACTCACGCAACCAAACGCGGCGAATCACCGCTTCCAAAACCAGGCCGCCCAGCCGCCTGCCAAGACACTTGCGAGAGACGATATGACCGATAATCACAGCTCGAAAGCCCAGCCCGATTGCGACGTGGTGGTGGTTGGCTCCGGCTTCGCCGGGATCTACGCTCTGTGGCAGGCACGCCAACGTGGGCTCAGCGTGCGCGGCTTTGAGCGTGGGTCTGATGTGGGTGGCACCTGGTACTGGAACGCCTATCCGGGAGCGCGCTGCGATGTGGAGAGCTACAACTACGCGTACTTCTTCAACAACGACGTCGTGCGCGAATGGAACTGGTCCGATGCCTGCGCGGGGCAGCACGAGATTCAGCGGTATCTCCGCTTTGTGGCCGAGCGCTGCGAGGTGCTGAAGGACATCACTTTCAACACCAAGGTGATCGCGGCCCGTTACGACGAAGAGACGGGCTTGTGGTCGGTGCAGACCTCTGCGGGTGAGACCATCGTGTGCCGGTATGCGGTGCTCGCCATCGGCGCGCTGTCGGACCCCAAGGCACCGGACATCAAGGGCGTGTCGGACTTCGCGGGCGAGGCCTACTTCACCTCCAGCTGGCCCAAAGACGGCAGCGTCGATCTTCGCGGCAAGCGGGTTGGTGTGATCGGCACCGGATCCTCCGGCGTGCAGGTTATTCCGGAAATCGCCAAGGTCGCGGCCGAGGTTTACGTTTTCCAGCGCACCGCCAACTACGTCACCCCCACCGCTGCGGGCCCGATGGACCCGAAGCTGGTGGCGGCGCTGCGCGAAGATCCCCAAGCCATCCGTCGCGCCTTCCGCGAGACCTTCGGGGGCCACACTCCGCTGCGCATGGGCGACCAGCGCTACTACGACCTCGACGCGGCGGAACGTGAGCGGGTATTGCAGGACGCCTGGGACGGCAAGTACATCGGACTGGCGTTCCGGGATGCCTACTTACCCGAAGCGAATGCCGCGATTTCAGACTTCCTCCGCCAGAAAATGCGTGAGCAGGTGAACGATGCGTGGACCGCAGACCATCTGGTGCCCTGGGATCATCCCTACGGCGGCAAGCGGCCGTGTCAGAGCGATGTGTACCTCAAGACCTTCAATCAAGCCCACGTGCGTCTTATCTCGCTGCCGGAGACGCCTATTGAAGAGATCGTGCCCGAAGGGATCAGAACCACCGCCGAGACCATCGCGCTCGATGTGATTGTGTATGCCACCGGCTTCGACGCCATCTCCGGGCCGGTGTTTGCGATCGACATTTCAGGCGTCGGCGGGCGTTCGATCAAAGACGAGTGGGTGGACGGCCCGCTGAATTATCTCGGCACCATGGTGCACGGCTTCCCCAACCTCTTTCTGCCCTCGAGCGCCATGTCGCCCTCCGTGCTTTCGAATATGGCGACGCTGGCCGAGCAGCAGGTGGATTTCATTTTTGACACCATCGAGTGGCTCGACCAACACGGCCGTCCGCTGCTTCATCCGCTGCCGGTATCGCAGGAACAATGGCGCGAGGAGACCCTGCGCTACGCCCAACGGCGGCCCGGCGCACTGACCACCAAAAGCTGGTATTCCGGCGCGAATATTCCCGGCAAGCCACGGGTCTTCATGGTGTATACCGGCGGCTTCAAGCGTTACAACGAGACCTGTTATCGCGAGCTGGAGAACGGCTTCCCCGGATACGAATTGCTGGCGCCACCGCGCGCACGCCGTGGAGAGCAAGTCTCTGGCGGATGAGCGCTGCCCGTGCAGAACGATGCCGCAGGACGATGCCTGTCCCGGATATCTCACTATTCAATTTAATCAGGGGAGTTCGATATGAATGCGGAACAGGTGGTGAATGCCTTCATGGCAGCTTTTGATCGCAAGGATCTGGACGGCGCGCTCGCGCTGGTGACCGACGATTGCTACTACGACAACGTGCCGCTAGGCGACATGCGCGGGCGCGAGAAGATGCGCGAATTCCTCGCCCCGATCGTGGCGGGGAATGAGCCGGTGAAGTTTGAAGTGCTGCGTCAGGCCGCCGGCGACAAGGTGGTGATGAATGAACGCATCGACCGCTTCGTTATGAACGGCAAGCCGGTGGCGCTGCCGGTGAGCGGCGTGTTCGAGGTGGTCGACGGCAAGATCAGTTTCTGGCGTGACTACTTCGACAAGGGCATGTTCATGAAGGCGCTGAAGGGCGAATAACGCCAACAAACTTGGGGATCCGACGATGAACTACACAACACTGCTCGTAGAAAAAGACGGCCCCGTTGATTGGCTGATCTTCAATCGCCCCGACGCACTCAATTCCCTTTCGCGCCGCATGGTCGCGGAATTGCACCATTACTTCGACAGCCTGCAAGCCAACTACGAGGTGCGCGTGGTGGTGATGCGCGGCGCGGGCCGCATGTTCTGCGCTGGCCTCGACATGAAAGATCCCGAGCGCAATCCCATGCGCAATGCCAACGAAGGCATGAAAAGCCAGCGCAGTTTCTCTGGTCTTGTGATGAAGATGCGTCGCGCGCCGCAGCCCATCATCGGGCTGCTGCACGGCCACGCCGCCGGCGGTGGTTTTTCGATCGCGCTCGGTTGCGATGTGCGCATTGCCGCCGAGGGCACCAAGATGAACTGCGCGTTCATCAAGATTGGATTGTCCGGCTGCGAGATGGGAACGAGCTATCACCTGCCGCGGCTAATCGGCACCTCGAACGCCGCCGAGCTGCTCTATACCGGACGATTCATCGACGCCGCACGCGCCCTGCGCTTGGGACTGGTGAGCGACGTGGTGCCGGAGGCTGACTTGGTGGCCACCGGGCGCGCCCTTGCTGAGGACATGGTCGCCACCGCGCCACTCGGCCTGCGGCTTTCCAAGGAAGCCTTCTGGGCCAACGTTGATGCCCAGAGCCTGGACGCGGCGATCGCGATGGAAGACCGCAACCAGATTCTCACCGTCGCCAACGGCGATCTGGACGAGGGCATCGCGGCCTTTCTGGAGAAGCGCAAGCCGCAGTGGGGCAAGGCTGAAGAGGGCTGAGACGAGGGCGCAGGGACAATCAGAGAGCGACCGGCGATGAGCATCGGCATTTGGATCAACGTGGTGTTCTTTCTGGGGATGGGTGTCTGCGCTCTGGTGCGCCCGCAATTCGTGGTCTCGTTCGTCAAACTTGTGCCCGAGACCGCAGACGCGCGCAACGAAGTGCGGGCGGTGTACGGCGGGTTTGGCATTGCGATCGCCGTGTTGCTCGCCGTCGCGGGGCAGGATGTCGGGCTTCGTTCGGGCGTGTTGCTGGCCGTCGCGGTTGCTCTGCTCGGGATGGCCGCTGGCCGGGTGGTCAGCTTCGGTCTTGAGCGCGCCGGCCGCTGGCCGTGGGTGTTTCTGGTGATGGAGAGTGTGCTGGCGGGTTTGCTGCTGTGGGAGCGTTAGCGCAGCGCGACTCTGGATGTTGGCTGTCCCAGATTTTCTTCGAATCTACAAATCGATGCCTGTCCCAGATTGTCGTCCCTGTCCCAGTTCGCGCGGACCAAAAATCTGAAGCGCTCAAAGGAGCTTGTTTAAGGTTTCCATCTTTGACCAGTGATAGCGTCAGCTAATTTCCAACAAGTTGCGAACCCTCGATATAAAAGCTTAGGACCGTGTCGCGGGTGGCGTAGCTTGTGGTTGGACCGAAGCGAATCGAGTCGCCGTACCAAGTTTGGCCAGAGGCTAGTTTGGCTGATTAGCTGACACGGATGGTTTGGACTTCCCCCGACCACCTTTCTTCACGACTGCGCGCTCCAGCATTTTGTCTGTCAATTCAGGCAGGTCTTTGTACTCATGCGGCTGAATCTCATGAGCATCCACCTGATCGAGCTTTGAGCCCGAAGTACGGGGTAAGGCGCTTTTTCTCACGGTCATTGGCCTTTCGCGTGCTGAGGATATTTCTTACTGAGCCGTCAGGCGTATAGCCGACTGAACTGGACCACTCCATCGACCGGGGGGAGAGCATTCGAACTTCAATTCACGTCTATTCAAAATCCGGCGCTGCTTTATCCCCCCCCAAAAAAAGAGCCCGGCATTGCCGGGCTCTCTCCCTCACTCAAGCTTGAACCGCGCCTTACTGCGCGGCCATCTGCCGGAGCATGTACTGCAGCACGCCGCCGTGGGCGTAGTAGTCCCACTCGACCGGCGTGTTCACGCGCACGCGGGCTTTGAAGGTCTTCACCGAGCCGTCGGCTTTCTTCGCATGCACGGTCAGTTCAGACGCGCCGCGTTCGAGGCCTTCGAAGTCGAAGGTCTCGGTGCCGTCGAGGCCGAGGCTCACCGCGCTTTCGCCGTTGACGAAGTTGAGCGGCAACACGCCCATGCCGACGAGGTTGGCGCGATGGATACGCTCGAAGCTCTCGGAGATGACCGCTTTCACGCCCAGCAGCATGGTGCCCTTGGCCGCCCAGTCACGCGACGAACCCGTGCCGTATTCCTTGCCGGCCAGCACCACCAGCGGCGTGCCTTTGGCGATGTGCTTCATGGCAACGTCGTAGATGGCTTCGACCGGACCGGCCGCGCCGTTGACGTAGCGGGACACGCCGCCTTCAACACCCGGGGTCATGGCGTTCTTGATACGCGTGTTGGCGAAGGTGCCGCGCATCATGATCTCGTGGTTGCCGCGGCGGGAGCCGAAGCTGTTGAAGTCCTTGCGGTCGACGCCGTGCTCCATCAGGTACTTGCCGGCCGGGCCGTCTTTCTTGATGTCGCCGGCGGGGCTGATGTGATCGGTGGTGATGGAGTCGCCCAGCACGGCCAGGCAGCGCGCGCCCGCAATGGGCAGGATGCCTGGCGGGGTCATGGTCATGCCTTCGAAGTACGGCGGGTTCTGCACGTAGGTGGACTTGCTGTCCCAGGGATAGGTCTCGGACTTCGTGACCTTGATGCCCTGCCAGCGCGCGTCGCCCTTCAGCACATCGGCGTAGCTCGCCTTGAAGAGTTCGGCGGTGACGGCTTTGGCAACCGCTGCCTGAATTTCGGCATTCGTCGGCCAGATGTCCTTCAGGAACACGTCCTGACCGTTGCTGCCCTTGCCAATCGGCTCGACGCTGATATCGATGTCGGTGGAACCCGCAATCGCGTAGGCCACGACCAGCGGCGGGCTGGCGAGGTAGTTCATGCGCACGTCCTGATGCACGCGGCCTTCGAAGTTGCGGTTACCGGATAGCACCGCGGAGACCGACAGCACGTTGTCCTGAATCGCTTTGCCGATGGGCTCGTTCAGCGGACCCGAGTTACCGATGCAGGTGGTGCAGCCGTAGGCCACCACGTTGAAGCCGAGGTATTCGAGGTCGTCGATAAGACCGGCCTTGGCGAGGTAGTCGGTGACGACCTTGGAGCCCGGGGCCAGCGAAGTCTTCACCCACGGCTGGCTCTTCAGGCCCAGCGCGCGGGCTTTCTTCGCCAGCAGACCGGCACCCACCAGCACGCTGGGGTTGGAGGTATTGGTGCAGGAGGTAATGGCGGCGATGACCACCGCGCCGTCCTTCAGTTCGTAGGTCTGGCCGCGATCGGTGACGGTGGCCGGGCCCTTGGACGGACGCGCAGCCTGTTCGCCTTCGAAGGCCTTGCGGAAGTTGGCCTTCACGCCGGTCAGCAGCACGCGATCCTGTGGACGCTTGGGGCCGGCCAGCGAGGGCTGGATGGTGGCCAGATCGAGATGCAGGACGTCGGTGTACTCGGCTTCCGGCGCATCCGGCGTCCACCACATGCCCTGGGCTTGGGCGTAGGCCTTCACCACGGCGATGGCGTCTTCGGCGCGGCCGGTAAGGCGCAGGTAGTTCAGGGTTTCTTCGTCGATCGGGAAGATGCCGCAGGTGGCGCCGTATTCCGGGCCCATGTTGGCGATGGTGTTGCGGTCGGAGGCGGCCAGATTGGCCAGCCCCGGGCCGAAGAACTCAACGAACTTCTCCACCACACCGCGCTTACGGAGCATTTCGGTGACGGTGAGCACGAGGTCGGTGGCCGTGGCGCCTTCGGCGAGCTTGCCGGTCACGCGCACGCCGATGACTTCCGGCATCAGCATGGAGGACGGCTGGCCGAGCATGGCGGCTTCGGCTTCGATACCGCCCACACCCCAGCCCAGCACGCCGATGCCGTTCACCATGGTGGTGTGGGAGTCGGTGCCGAAACAGCTGTCGGGATAGAGCAGGCCGTTGTTATCGAACACCACGCGGGCGAGGTACTCGATGTTGACCTGATGCACGATGCCGGTATCCGGCGGCACGGCCTTGAAGTTCTGCAGCGCTTCCTGGCCCCAGCGGAGGAAGGTGTAGCGCTCGGCGTTGCGTTCAAATTCCACCGCCGCGTTCTGATCGAGGGCTTCCTTGGTGCCGTAGTGGTCGATCATCACGGAGTGGTCGATCACGAGTTCCACCGGGCACAGCGGATTTACCTTGGCCGCGTCGCCGCCCAGCTTCTTGATGGCGTCGCGCATGGCGGCGAGGTCCACCACGCAGGGCACGCCGGTGAAGTCCTGCAGGATCACGCGGGCGGGGGTGAAGTTGATGTCCTTGGCCGGCAGGGCTTTGAGATCGGCGCCGGCGAGGGCTTCGATGTCGGCCTTGGTGGTGTTGGCGCCGTCTTCGTGCCGGAGGAGGTTTTCCAGCAGGATTTTGTAGGAGTAGGGCAGGCGGGCCAGATTGAACTGGCTGGCGAGCGCATTGAGGTTGAAGTACTGGAACTCCCGATCACCGACTTTGAGCGTGGTGCGGGCGTTAAAACTGTTGGTCATGGTCGTCTCCGGGCTGGCGACCGCAGTGCGGTCGGAATGGCTGAAATTTTCGCGGGGCCAAGGCCCGGCATTATCTGCAATTACGGCGGCGGGTTGTAGCGTTGCGGCGCGATTCAGGCCGTTTGGTCGATGATGCCACCGCCTAAACACACCTCGCCCTGATAAAACACCACCGATTGGCCGGGGGTTACCGCCCGTTGCGGCTGGTCGAAGGCCACTTCCACCCGGCCGTTGTCATCACTCAACACCGTGCACGGCTGGTCGGACTGGCGGTAGCGGGTCTTGGCCGAGCAGCGATACGGCAGCGGCGGCGGCGTGCCCGCAATCCAGTGCACCTGCTCGGCGGTGAGGCGCTGGCTGAGCAAGGCCGGATGGTCGTGGCCCTGCGTCACATACAGCACGTTGTTCGGCACATCTTTTTTAACGACGAACCACGGGCCTTCCACCGCGCCTTTCACGCCGCCGATGCCTAAACCTTCGCGCTGGCCCAGCGTGTAGTAGATGACGCCCGGATGTTCGCCCACCGTGCGCTCGTCCAGCGTTTTGATAAGACCACGCTGCGCGGGCAGGAAGCGTGACAGGAAGGCGCGGAACGGCTGCTCGCCGATGAAGCAAATGCCGGTGCTGTCTTTTTTGTCGTGGGTCAGCAGTCCGGCGGCGCGGGCGCGGGCCCGGACCTCGGGCTTCGGCAGTTCGCCCACCGGAAACCAGGCCTGCGCCAGCTGCGATTGCGCCAGCAGATGCAGGAAGTAGCTTTGGTCCTTGTTGTTATCCAGCCCCTTCAGCAATTCGCGACCGTGTTCGCCGTCGCGCAGGCGGGCGTAATGGCCAGTGGCGACCACGCTGCCGCCGATGCCAAGGGCCGCTTCCAGAAACGCTTTGAACTTCACTTCCCGGTTACAGAGGACGTCCGGGTTCGGCGTGCGGCCGCGCGCATATTCGGCCAGAAAATCGGCAAACACGCCGTCCCAATAGGCCTGCGATAAATCCACCGTATTGAGCGGAATATCGAGCTTTTCGCAGACCTCCAGCGCATCCGCCACATCGTCTTCCCAGCGGCAGCGCCCGTCTTCAGCCGGCTCGTTCCAGTTCTTCATGAACAGGGCCGAGACCTGATAGCCCGCGCGCACCAGTTCGAGCGCGGCGACGGAAGAATCCACGCCGCCGGACAGCGCAATAACGACGTGCAAATCGGCGGGACGCGCGCTCATGGCTCGCGCTCAGCCGGCGGTCGGAAAACGCAGGTCGCGAATCAGCGACAGCGGGGTGTCCTGGCCGCGCATCGCGTCTTCCACACAGCGCAGCACCAGCGGGCTGCGGTGGCGGGCCTGTTCGGCGCGGAGTTCGTCTGGCGTCATCCACACCGCGCGAATGATTTCCTTGTCCAACTTGCGCTCGGGTTCGTGGCGCAGCGCCTTGGCCCGAAAGCAGAACCGCAGGTAGGTCACCGCGCGCGCTGAGTCTTTGGGTTCGTAGAGATAAATCCCGATGAGCCCGGTGGGCTCGATATGCCAGGCGGATTCTTCCAGCGTTTCGCGGCACACCGCTTCCAGCAAGGTTTCGCCCGGATCGAGATGGCCCGCCGGTTGATTGAACACCGCGCGGCCGTCGGCTTCTTCTTCCACAAACAGGTACCGGCCGTCGCGCTCCACGATAGCTGCGACCACCGCGTTCGGCTTCCAGAGTTCAGTTTGATACATGGGTCATGCTCACTGCTTTTCGATTTTGGGATCCTGCCACGCGCCGGTGATGCGGTATTCGCTGCCCAGCAGGCTGTCGATTTTTTCGGGAATTTCGGTGAACACCTGCTGGCTTAAATACAGCGCCGCGCCAACGCCAATGCCAGCCGGCCCAAACAGCGCGCCGGCCAGCGGCAGGCCGGCAGAAAACGCGGGCGTCACGGTCGCGCGCTGGTCGTAGTCCTTGGCGGCGAGGCCGGTGCGGCCAGTGACTTCGATACGCGCTGCGGGGCCTTCCATGCGGAGGTCGTTGGTGTAGGCGTTGCCGTCTTCCAGATCGAAGTTGCCCTCGATGCGGTCGAACGCAAAGCCCTTGTCGAACAGATCCGAGAAATCGAGCGCCAGTCGCCGTGGCAGGGTTTGCAGCGAGAGCAGGCCAAAAATGCGCCCGCTGCCGGGGTCAATGTCGAGAAAACGGCCCGCATCGACCTGCAGGGAGAGTTTGCCGTTAAGGCGCGCGAGTGTGAATTCAGAAGGCATACCGTCCCATCCGCCGGAGATTCCAAGCCGTGTGGCGCCGTTCTCGATCGCCGCCATCTGAAAGCCGAACGCCCCCAGCATAGGGCCGAGCGCGCCGGCTTCCAGCTTGATATCAAACTGCGAGTGATGCGCTTGCTCGCGGAGCGTCCATTCGCCGGTGGCATTCAGCGTGAAGGCGGGTTGGGTAAAGGACAGTGATTCCAGCCGCTGGCCGTCCGCGATTTGCACGGTACGCAGCGCGGCGCGGCCAAAATCGATGCTGCCGTAGCGGAAAGATTCGCAGCGGAGGTCGAGCGTTTTCAGCGTGCGTGGGTCCACTTTGGCCGTGTCATCCCCGCCTTGCATCGGTGCCAGCCACAGCCGGTTCAACTGCACCAGCAAAGGGCCGCCGGTTGCGCTGCGGCTGCCGCGAAGCGTGCCGGCGATTGGCGGCGAGTCGATGCTGGCGCTCCAGAACCGGGTGTTGCGACCGCCGCTGAGCTTGACCGCCGGAAAGTGCTGTCCAAGCACGCTTAACTGGTCGATTTGTAACTGGTAACCCAGGGACAGTTCGGGGCCGCCGCCCAGCGCATCGACGTGCTCGAACAGGCCGCGCCAGTCATCCACCGAGAACACCGGAATTTTGCCGTGGAGATTCAGGCCAGCCGCCCCGCGCAGGGTTTCGCCGGCGCCGAGCGCGACTTCAAGCCCCAGCATCTGGGCACTGCCTTCAGCGCCGCCGTGGCGCACGCCGAGCGTCACCTGATCGCCAAACTGCAGCCGCGTGAGATGCGCGGCGGGGTCGCCCAGCGTGGTGTTGAGTGAGAAAGGCAGGACGCTCTCTGCAGGCTTACCGAACGGCCAGGGCAGCGCGAGCGCCAGACCTTGCAGCGACGACTCAATCTTCAGTTGGCGCGGCGGCGGCGGGGCATCTGCGACGGCGGCGGGCAGATGCAGCTGCGCTTGCCAGGGGGCGCTGCCGTTCAGCACTTCGAGGCGCCCGCTGGCCGCCAACCAGCGGTGCACGGTTGGCACGTATTTCCGCAGATAGTGGGTGATGAAGGCGGGACTGGCGTCGCCTGCAAGCGTGATGTCGGTGTCACCCTGGTGCTCGCCCTGACCGCTCGCGGCGCCCAGCATCACCGGCGTGCCGTCGAGCTTGGCCTGCAAGCCGTGCCCGGCCCAGTGGTGATCGGCAAAATCGATCGTGCCGGCGACGTCCTGCAAGATCAGCCCATCGTGCACCGAGCGCAGTTCGTTGCCTTTGAGTGCCACTTTGCCGTTCACATAGCTGGGCGAGTTATGGCGTAGCCCGATGTTGAGCGCGAGGGTCACGTCAAAACGGTCGTCGATTTCGACCGCGCCGAGGCGGGTAGCGAGTCCTTCCAGCGGACTTTGCGCGAGGATTTCTTTCGTATCCGGCAGGTTGGCGTGCACGGTGCCATCGATCAGCAAATAAGGGTCGTGGCTGAAGAGATCGGCCACCGAGAGCACGATGTCGCTGGTGGGCGAAGACACAAATTGCGCGCGGCTGATCACAGCCTGCAGATGCCGTCCCACCACCACGCCATGGCCGGAGGCCCCCGGCAGCAGCGGCCATTTGGGGGAATAGCGCATGTCGGCATCGCTCACCGCGAAATCCACCGCGAACAGGCCTTCGCCCTGATCAAACGGAAAGCGGGCCATGTCGCCGTGCAGGCTTAAATGCACGGCCTCCAGATGTCCGCTGGCGAAGGCGTTGCGGCACCAGGCTTCGCCGCGCGGATGCAGCAGGCCTGTGGGCAGCAGGCTGGGCACCGCCGTCAGATCGCCGGGACCCATGCTGAGTTCCAGATTGAGTCGGGGCTTGCGCTCGGCTGCGAGGTCGGCGTCCGCCACCACCTCCAGCGGCAGTCCTTGCAGGGAGGCCTGCAGGTCCGGGATCTGGAAACGCCAGCCGTCGGCGTGCTGCTGCCAGCGCACGAGGCCACGGATGTCGCTGAATTGCAGCGGGCCGACGAGCCGCTCCGGATGATCGACCTGCAAATCGGTGTGGTCGAAGGCCATTGCGCCGACGTTTTGATTCAGTGCAAAGCGGGCCCGCAGTCCCTGCAGGCCGGGGCGTGATGCAGTGGCTTCCGCGCTGAGCGGGTCGAGTTCACCGGCGGCATAAAGCGCGAGTGTGCCCTGCGACGATTGCTCGATGCCGAGTCGCAGATTGCGGAGTTGACCCGCCAGCGCCGGGGTCTGAGAACCCGGCCGCGCATGCGCCGCGAGGCGGGTGATCAGGTCCAGCGGGAGGCTTGGTGTTTGCAACAGGAGGCGGGTGCTATCGGCGCTGTGATCGAGCAAGCCAATCAGGGGGGCCGGCGTGCTCGCTTGCGCACTGGCGCCAAGCGAGGGCTGTTCGAGGCGAATGCGCCACTGGTCATGTTCGAATTCGGCGGCCCCCCGGAGGGCAAGCGTCGCGTCCTGCGCTGCGCCGGACAGTCCGACGCGAGAGTTGAGCGCCAGACGGCGCCACGCGCCGGCTTCGTAATGGAGCCAGAGTTGGCCGTCGAGCTGGCGAACGCTGTCGAACCAGGCCGGTGAACCCCAGAAGGCCGCCCAAGGGGCCAGCGGCAGTGCGGTCACGGCCACCCGCAATTCACCGTTGGCGCGTTCGGCGCCGCGCAGGGTAAGTTCAAAATCGGGATTAGCGCCTAGCGGGCCGGCGGCGGCGAATTGCCCGCGAATGATGCTGCCTTCAGGGGTCTGGCTTAAGCGGACGGCGAGCCCGTCGAAGTGCAGCGTCGGGCTGCCGCGCTGGAGGTCCTCCAGTGTGAGGCTGGCGTTGTCGACGTCGATGGCGCGCTGGCGGAGTAACCAGCCCAGCAGCGGCGTATGCGCGGGCGGCAGGCCCGCCAACTGGAAGTGGCCGTCGGCCGTCCGTTGCACGCGCGCCGACAGTCCCTCCAGATGCAGCGCATCCAGCACCAGATCGCCCGCTTCCAGCGATCGCGCCAGACTCACCGTCAGTTCGATGGCGGCGACCTGCAGCCCGGCCTTGCCATCTGCGGTGGGCGCGACGCGAAGGTCTTTCAGCGTGAGTCGTGGCCAGAGTCCGCGCCAGGTGGCACCCAGTTCGCCAATGCTGATGGGGGTGCCGGTGATGTCGGCCACTGCCTGTTCAATGGCAGGACGCTGCGCATCCAGCCTTGGCAAGAGCAGGCGCAGGCCGAAACTCGCGAGCGCCAGCAGCGACACCGCTCCAGCCAGCAGCCACCACAAAACCCGCAGGGTGCGCTTCAGGGAGGAACGCATAGCGCGGCGTTACAGCAACACGACGTCGTATTGTTCCTGGGAGTAGTGGGCTTCAACCTGGAACCGGATCGGGATGCCGACGAACTCTTCGAGCTCGGCAATGCTGGTCGACTCTTCATCCAGCAGCAGGTCGACGACTGCGCGCGAGGCGACCACCAGCAATTTCTTGGCGTTGTACTGGCGCTGCTCGCGCAAGATTTCCCGAAAGATTTCGTAGCAGACCGTCTCAGGGCTTTTCAGTGAACCCCGCCCGCTACAGGTGGCGCAGGGTTCGCAGAGCACGTGCTCCAGACTTTCGCGCGTGCGCTTGCGGGTGATTTGCACCAGACCGAGGGACGTGACTTCGCTGATCGAAATTTTGGAGTGGTCGCGCTCGACGCTTTTTTCCAGCGCACGCAGCACCTGTTTGCGGTGTTCCAGTTCTTCCATGTCGATGAAGTCGACAATGATGATCCCGCCCAGATTGCGCAGACGCAGCTGGCGCGCGATCGCTTGCGCGGCCTCGAGATTGGTTTTGAAGATAGTTTCTTCGAGATTGCGATGGCCGACGAAACCGCCGGTGTTCACGTCGACCGTGGTCATGGCTTCGGTCTGGTCGATCACCAGATGCCCGCCGGATTTGAGCTCGACCTTGCGCTGCAGGGCTTTCTGGATTTCGTCTTCGGTGGAATAGAGGTCGAGAATCGGGCGCGCGCCCGGGTAGTGCTCGATGCGCGACACCAGCGACGGCACAAACTCCTCGGCAAAAGCGGCGACCTTGCCAAACGTTTCGCGCGAATCGATGCGAATTTTTTCGGCGTTCGCCGCCGACAGGTCGCGCACCACGCGCTGGACCAGGGGCAGGTCTTCGTAAATCAGCGTGGTGGGTTGGCTTTGTTTGATGCGTTCCTCCAGCGAAGCCCAGAGTCGCACCAGAAACGTGATGTCGGCTTCGATCTCGGCTTCGCTAACGCCCTCGGCGGCCGTTCTCACAATGAAGCCGCCTTTGGCAGCGGGCGCCGCGGTGGCGGCCACCTTCCGCTCATCCACGTCGTCGCTCACCGGCGCTAGCCCCGGCCGCAGGCGCAGGACCAGTTCACGAAGCCGTTTGCGCTCGTCGTCGCTTTCGATGCGTTGCGAAATCCCCAGCGAGTTGCTGTAGGGCATGAACACGACGTAGCGCGAGGGAATACTGACGTAGGTCGTGAGCCGGGCGCCTTTGGAGCCCAAGGGCTCCTTCGTAACCTGCACCAGAATTTTCTGGCCCTCATGCACCGCCTGCTCGATCGTCACCTCGTGGCCGGTGGCCTCCCGCTTGAGTTCGGCACTGACCACATCCGACACATGCAGAAACGCCGCGCGGCTCAGGCCCACCTCGATGAAAGCGGCGCCCATACCGGGCAAGACGCGGGTGACCCGGCCCACATAGATATTGTTCAGAATGCCAAGACGCCGGCTGCGCTCGATCAAGACTTCCTGCAGCACGCCGTTCTCGATGAAGGCGACGCGGGTCTCGCGGGGCGTGACGTTGACGAGGATTTCTTCTGACATGCTGGGCAGATGGCCACTTGCGAAGGGCGGGAAACCCACCATAACCAATTCGCTACCAAGCGACTACCCGCACGGACTGCCCGGCGGCGCCAGAGCCCCTCAAATTTGCGCTTCCCGGCACGGGTCGGGTGCGTATAATGCCGCCGCTCAAGCCATGCTGTTACATAACCTCAACGAGACTCTGGTGATCGTGCTTGCCATCGGTGATGGCAAGGCGCTGGCACCCCTTACCGCCAGACGCGCCCCGGCGGCTTTGTCCTATGCCGGGAACTACCGGGTTATCGATTTCGCGCTGACCAACTGCATGCACTCCGGCCTGCGCCGGATTACGGTCTTCACCCAGTTCAACGCCCTGTCCCTGCAAAACCACCTGCGCGATGGCTGGTCGATTTTCAATACCGATCTGGGCGAGTTCGTGACCGCCGTGTCGCCCCCGGTCAATGAAGAACGCTCCACCTATTCGGGGCAGGCCAACGCGCTCTTTCAGAATCTCTATTTCCTCGACGGATCAACCGAAGACACCGTGATCGTGGTCTCCGGCGAGCAGATCTATCGCATGGACTACGCGGCGGCGATTCAGCGCCACGCCGAGAGCAACGCCGACGTCACCGTGGTCACCATCGACCGCGAAACCGCTGACGGCGTGGGGTTTTCCTCCCATCTCACGCTCGATGGGGAACAGATTCAGGCCATTGTCCCTCAGGACACCCCGCAGCCCTTGCCGGCGGGCACTGAAGACGTGGGACCGATGGAGGTCTACGTGTTCCGCCGCCAGTGGCTGGTGGATGTGCTGAAGGCGGTCGGCGCCGAAGGCACCCGCAATCTGCGGCTAATGGATTTGGTGCGCGAGCACATGTTCGGCAAGGCAACCGTGATCGCCTATCGCTTCGGCGGCAAGTACGGCCGCGTGACCCAGGATCGGTACTGGCGCACCTTGCGCAATCTCGACGACTATTACGACGCCAACATGGACATCCTCAAGCTGGAGCCACCGTTGGACATCTACCAGGCCGATTGGCCGATTCGCACCTATCAAATGCAACGCCCGCCGGCGCGTACCGTGCCGGGTCGCTCCTGCAATGAAGGCATTTGCGTGAACTCTGTGATCGCCGGCGGCACGGTTATCGCCGGCGGCGGGGTAAACCACAGCGTGCTCGGCAACCGCGTGTACATTTCTGATGGCGCTACGGTGGAAGACTCCATCCTGTTCACCGGCACCACGGTGGGCGAGGGCGCCAGGCTGCGGCGGGTCATCTGCGATCGCAACGTGGCCATTCCCGCCTGGGAACAGATTGGCATCGACCCCAAGCGCGATGCCGAGCGCTTTCACGTCACGCCGACCGGCGTGGTGGTCATTCCCTCCGATTTCAAGTTCGACGAATAGCGCCGCCCGCATGAGCTTCGAGTCCGCGCTAGCCGAAGTCCTGCCGCGCGACGCACTCCTTACCGAGACCGAAGCCAAACGTCCTTTCGAATGCGATGGGCTCTCCGCCTACTGC
>CANFVX010000046.1 GCA_947450495.1 Gammaproteobacteria bacterium | reverse complement strand
GTTGATTAAGTCGCACTTCTTCCGTGCCGTTGCGATACCGCGCGGCCAGCGTGCTGAAGTCGACGAAGCTGCGATGGACGGGCTTTTTGAGCTTGTAAACCCGGGTTTCGGTCAGGAATACCCACGACAAATGGGTATCGATGAACTGTACCGAGCGGGTGCGCGGATAGCTGGCCGGGGTGCGCAGAAACTCCAGCAGCGCCGCCGACTGCGGTGGTTCGCAATTAACCGACACCCCAATGGGCACAGCCGCTCACGCTTCCACGTGCCGTTTGCCGGTGAGATGCACCGCGCTGGCTTGCGGACCTTCGTCGCCCTGTTCTTCGTGGAAGCGCACTTCGTCGCCGGTGGTGAGCTGGTCGAACGCGCCGTTGGCGAGGCTGTTGCGATGGAAGTAGAGCAGTCGGCCGGTGTCGGTCGCGATGCGGCCAAAATCCTTGGCGGGGAACAGTTCGGCGATATAGCCCGACGGCGCTTGCTGATGGATTTTCACTTCGCCGCGCTGGCGACGGCGGTAATCCTGCAACTGACGGCGCATGGCGTCGAAGGCATCGCGGAGCGCGACATAGACGTCAACGTGGGCATGGTGCTCGGAGGGCTCGCGTGCCGCGACCAGCGCTTGATCGGGCACCGTCACGTCGACGCGCACGCGGTAATGATTGCCGTGCTGGTGGTGCTTGTGGGTTTGCTCGACCGTTACGCGGCAGCGGGTGATTTGATCGCAATAGCGCTCCAGCTTGGCCGCCAAGGTGCGAATGCGGGCGTCGACCGCAGCGGAATGCTCAACGTTGTGAAAGGTCACTTCCAGAGGCATTTGCATCAAGAGTTCTCCGATTCAGGGCGAGGCCGACTCGGTCTCGCGGTTGTGGGATGGCGGTTCAACGTGCGGCAAAGCGGATGGGCTCGCGATCGCCGCCGCGACCGCCTGGTCCACGTTATCCAGCCAGACAAAGGTGAGTTGCTCCCGCAGCGGGGCCGGTATTTCGTCGAGGTCGCGCCGATTGCGCGTGGGCAGCAGCACGGTGCTAATCCCGGCGCGCCGCGCGGCCAGCACCTTTTCCTTCACGCCGCCCACCGGCAGCACCAGTCCGCGTAGGCTGATTTCGCCCGTCATTGCGACTTCGGGCCGCACCGGTCGCCCGCTGAACAGCGAGATCAAAGCCACATAAATCGCGACGCCGGCGCTCGGCCCGTCTTTGGGCGTGGCGCCGGCCGGCACATGGATGTGCAGATCACTTTTCTCCAGCAGATCGCCCGGCAGGCCCAACGGCTCCAGCTGGGCTTTGGCCGCTGACAGCGCCGCCTGCGCGCTTTCTTTCATCACTTCGCCCAACTGACCGGTGAGCAACAGGCGACCGCTGCCCGGCACGCGGGTGGCTTCGATAAAGAGGATGTCGCCGCCGGCCGGAGTCCAGGCCAGACCCGTCGCGACCCCCGGCACGCTGGTGCGCATGGCCGTTTCGTTTTCGTGCAGCGGGGGCCCAAGAATGCTGTCGAGATCGGCTACGGCAAGTGTTGGCCCGGCGCTTTTGCCTTCGGCCAGACGCACCGCTAGATGGCGCAGCACGGCGCCAATCTCGCGCTCGATTTGGCGCACGCCGGCTTCTCGCGTGTAGCCGGCAATCAAGGCCGCGATGAGGGCGTCGGGCAGTTCACCGTGGCTGCTGTCCACGCCGTTCGCGAGGCGTTGGCGCGGAATGAGATAGCGCCGCGCGATTTCCAGCTTTTCTTCCTGGCTGTAGCCGGGCAGGGAAATGATTTCCATCCGGTCGCGCAGCGCGTTGGGAATGCCGTCGAGCTGGTTGGCAGTACCCAGAAACATCACCTTGGACAGGTCGAACGTCACCCCCAGATAGTTGTCGCGAAAGCTGCTGTTTTGTTCCGGGTCCAACACCTCCAGCAGCGCGGAGGACGGGTCGCCGTGAAAACCACCGGCGCCGAGTTTGTCGATTTCATCCAGCATCAGCACCGGATTGCGCGTGCCGGCTTTGCGCAGCGCCTGCACGATGGTGCCGGGCAGCGCGCCGATGTAGGTGCGGCGATGGCCGCGAATTTCGGCTTCGTCGTGCACGCCGCCCAGACTCACGCGACCGAACACGCGGCCCAGCGCGCGGGCAATGCTGCTGCCGAGCGAGGTTTTGCCAACGCCCGGCGCGCCAACAAAACACAGGATGGGGCTTTTGCCGCCGGGATTGAGTTTGCGCACGGCAAGGTATTCGAGGATCCGGCGCTTCACTTTGTCCAGACCGTAGTGGTCTTCTTCCAGCACCGCACGCGCGGCTTCGATGTCGATCCGGTCGGCGCTCTCCTTGTCCCACGGCAGTTCGGAAATCCACTCCAGCCAGGTCCTGATTTGCGCGCTTTCGGCCGAGCTTTCACCCATGCGATCGAGGCGCCTTAATTCTTTCTGGGCCTGACGCTGCACGTCTTCGGGCAGATGGGCGTCTTCGATTGCGCGCCGGAGTTCCGAGAGATCTTCTTCGCGGTCCTCGCCCTCACCGAGCTCCTTGCGGATCGCGCGCATCTGTTCCCGCAACACCGCCTCGCGCTGGCGTTCATCAAAGGCTTCGCGCGTTTGCTTGCCAATTTCAGCCGAGATTTTGAGTACTTCCAGTTGATGCGCGACCAGCGTTAGCAGCTTGTCGAGGCGGGCACTGAGATCGATGGTCTCCAGCAAGTGCTGAAGTTCTACCGGGGGCAAATCGAGGATGCTCGCGATGAGGTCGGCCAGCGCGGTGGGCGAGGAAATGTTGTCGAGGGCGTTTGTGATGCCCGCCGGCGCTTCCGGCAGATGCTGCAGAACGGCCTGCGCCTGTTGCCGCAGCTGCAGGAGGCGGGCGTCGATCTCCGAGGTGTGGGTGTCGTCTTCCTGCAGGCGCTCGATGCGCGCGGCGAGGAACGGCAGATCCTCGAGGTATTCGATAACGCGAAAGCGGGCCTCGCCCTGACACACCACTTGCAGCGTGCCATCGCCCGTGGCCCGCCGCCGCGCGATGTTGGCAATGGTGCCGATCGCAAAGAGGTCTTTGCCGCCGGGCGTGTTCTCGGTGGGGTCGCGCTGGAGGATCAGGCCGATTTGGCGTCGTGCCTGCACGGCATCCTCCACCGCCGCGATCGATTTGACCCGCCCCATTGAGAGCGGCGACAGCACGCCTGGAAACAGCACCAGATTGCGCACCGGCACGATGGCGATCACGTCCGGGGGCAATGGCACGGCGACGCTGCGGGTAGGCGTCGCCTCGTCCTTGAGGATGGTCATGCTGGGTGTCCGATTACTGCAGGCCAGACCTGCCGCTTAACGCCGGCTCAGCTGATGGCTTGAGGCCGGACCCCGCCGGCCTGAACGCGGCCGACAGGGCTATGGTCGGCCAGCGCGCAAGCTTGCCTGTTGCGCTGGATCCATTTTTGGCGCGGTCGGGTGTTGGCACGGCGCCGGCCTTGCCGACGCCGTGGCGCTTACGCCGCGATCTTTACTGCGCTTCCGGTTGTTATCATCGCGGCACCCTAAAAACCTGTCGGAGGTCGCGGTGCTGGATATTCTCGACAAAATGCTGCCGCAACGCTTCTGGGCCTGGACGTTCTGTGGCCTTGTCACGCTGGTGAGCCTGGCCTTATTGGGCCATTCCGAGTTGTGGTGGTGGCCCGCGCTGGCTTTCGGCGGGCTGACGCTGGTGGGCGCGTGGGATTACCTGCAAGCGCGTCAGTCTGTGCGCCGGAACTATCCGGTGCTCGCGCACTTCCGGTTTTTCTTCGAATTCATCCGCCCGGAAATCCGTCAGTACTTCATTGAGTCTGATACCGAGGAGCTGCCGTACTCGCGCGCCCAGCGATCCATCATCTATCAGCGCGCCAAGGGCGAGTCCGACAAACGTCCTTTCGGTACCCAGCTGAATGTTTATGAACCGCAGTACGAGTGGATTAACCACTCGCTGATGCCGGCCACCATCGCCAGTCAGGATTTTCGCGTGCAGGTGGGGGGCCCCGCGTGCACTCGCCCGTATTCGACCAGCGTGATGAACATTTCGGCGATGAGCTACGGCGCGCTGTCGGCCAACGCCATTCTGGCGCTGAACGAAGGCGCGCGCCGCGGCGGCTTTTATCACGACACCGGAGAAGGCTCGGTGTCGCGCTATCACCGCGAGCCGGGCGGCGATCTGGTGTGGGAGATCGGTTCTGGCTACTTCGGCTGCCGCACCCCGGACGGCAAGTTCGATCCGGAGAAATTCCGGCAGAACGCGGCCTCCGAGCAGGTGAAGATGATCGAGCTCAAGCTCTCGCAGGGCGCCAAGCCGGGGCACGGCGGCGTGTTGCCGGGGGCCAAGGTCACCGCAGAAATTGCGTCAGCGCGGGGCGTGCAAATTGGTGAGGACTGCATTTCGCCGGCTGCCCACTCGGCGTTTTCCACGCCGCTCGAAATGATGGCCTTCGTGGGGCAGTTGCGGCAGCTGTCCGGTGGTAAGCCGGTGGGCATCAAGCTCGCCATTGGCCATCCCTGGGAATGGTTCGGCGTCGCGAAGGCCATGCTGCAGACCGGGATCGCGCCAGACTTCATCGTGGTCGACGGCGGCGAAGGCGGCACCGGTGCCGCACCGCTCGAATTCAGCAATCACGTGGGCGCACCGCTGCGCGAAGCGCTGATGCTGGTGCATAACACGCTGGTCGGCATCAATCTGCGGCATCAGGTGAAGGTCGCCGCGTCGGCCAAAATCGTCACCGCTTTCGATATCGCTCGCTGCATGGCGATGGGCGCCGACTGGTGCAATTCGGCGCGAGGCTTCATGTTTGCCCTGGGCTGCCTGCAAGCGCAGACCTGCCATACCGGCCATTGCCCGACCGGGGTGACCACGCAAGACCCGCAGCGCATGCGGGCGCTGGTGGTGCCGGACAAGGCCGAGCGCGTCTATCAGTTCCATCACAACACCCTGCACGCCTTGCAGGAGTTGGTGGCGGCTGCGGGGCTTTCGCATCCCAATCAACTCGGGCCGGAGCACATCATCCGGCGGGTGTCGTCCACCGAAGTGCGCTCGCTGGCCGCGCTGCATCTGTGGCTCTCTCCGGGCGAGCTCTTGCGGGCGACACCTGAACATCCGGTGTTCAAAGTGTTTTGGGAAGTCGCGCGCGCCGAGACCTTCGCCGCCCCCGACTATGTCGTTCGCTCGCATCACCCGGTGGCCGCCTGACGCCATGAGCCTGCGCCTGTTTCTGGATTCAGCCGACTGCACGCAGTGGCGCGAATGGTTGCCGGGCGGACTTCTGTTTGGCGTGACGACCAATCCCACCTTGCTTCAGCGCGCGGGCGTGGCGTGCTCGCTGCCCGCACTGCGCGCGCTCACCGAACAAGCGCTGAGCTTGGGCGCGCAGGAAATTCATCTGCAGGCCTGGGGCGGCACCGCCACCGCGTTCTACGAGTGCGGCATGGCGCTGGCCGCGATTGCGCCCACGCAGGTGGCGGTGAAACTGCCGATCACCCGCGCCGGCACCGAGGCCGCCGCGCGCCTGCTCGCGGAGGGCACCCGGGTGACGTTTACCGCCTGTTACGACGTGAGCCAAATGGTGATCGCAAGCGCGCTGGGCGCTGACTACGCCGCGCCTTATCTGGGGCGCATAGGGGATGCGGGTCGCGATGGCCACGCCGAAGTCATCGCCATGCAACGCGCCATCGAAGGACTGGGCGCGACTACTCGCGTGCTGGTGGCGAGCTTGCGGGAGACCCGCGATTTGAGCCGGCTCGCCGCAGCGGGCTTGCATACCTTCACGCTGTCACCGACCTTGCTTGCGGCGCTGTTCGAGCAACCCGAGACGCTGGCGGCTGCGCACCAGTTCGAGCTCGACGCCGGCGCCTGACCTCGATCAGGCGCCATCCGCGCCCACTTCCCTATCGTTCCTTGCCACGACATGGAGTGCGCCGCAGTTTCGCGCGCGCTTGTCATTCGTTGCGATCGAACGAGGAGTGCGCCAGATGTTCATCAAACGGGCTTGTCTCACCGCCGCTTGGGGTCTTGCCATGGTGCTCGCGCCCTCTGTGCAGGCCGAAGGGTATTACGGCGCGATTGAAGGCGGCGGGCGCTTTCTTGAGCACGCGAGCGTGCGCGAGACCGGCGCCGGCGCGCCCTTGCCCGCGGCCCGCTTTGAAGGCGAGTTCGATGCGGGTTCCGCAGTGGGCGTCACCTTTGGCAAGTATTTGCAGCAGAACCTGCGCACGGAAGTAGAAATGCAATGGAGCAGCAACGCGCTCGATTACCTCGGCGTGCGCCGGGACGGTGGGCTGGGCGCGGCTTTGAACAAACCGGCACTGAACGGCCAACGCTTGCGCGCCGGCGGCGATCTCGAGGCCATCGCCTTCATGGTCAATGCGTTCTACGAAGTCGATTACGGCCTGTTCCGGCCCTACTTCGGCGCAGGCGTGGGGCTAGCGGATCTCAATCTCAGAAAAAGCAGGCTGACGGGGGTGGGGAATTCGCGTTTTGCCCCGCCCGTCGGGCTCGCCGACGACAACACCACGGTGCTGGCCTATCAGGCCGGCGCCGGTGTGGCGCTGCCGCTCAGCACGCGCTGGACGATGGCGGTGGATTATCGCTACTTCGCGAGCGAGGACGCTGAGTTTGACCTGCAGGCCGGCGCGGGTCGCTTGCAGAGCGATTACGGCAGCCACAACGTGATTGCGAGCCTGCGTTACGATTTTTGAGCGGGGGCTCTTATCGCGCGCGGTGCCGTTCGCGATAGTGGCGCGGCGAAAGGCCCGTCCAGGTCTTGAAGGCGCGCGAAAACGCGCTGGCATCGTCAAATCCAAGCGCGCGGGCAATCTCCTCGTTCTGTATCCCGCTTCGGCGTAGCAGTGCCTGCGCGCGTTCCAGCCGCACTTCCGCCAGCAGCGCGGAGTAACTGCTGCCTTCTTCATCGAGCCGCCGTTGCAGCGTGCGTTGGGTGAGATGCAGCGCGCTCACCACTGCCGGTAGCGCCGGGATGGGCGTGCTGGCGCGCAGGCGACTGCGCACCACGTCGGCATAGGAGAGCGGTTCCTGCATGACCGCGCTCAGCCGCTGGCATTGGTTGACATAAAAACGATAGGACATCGCGTTCGCCTGCGGCGGCGGGCTATCCCACACGGCGCGGGGAAAATGAATCTGGTTGGCGTCGGCCTCGAACGCCACCGGGCAGCGGTAGTAGCGCTCATAGGGCGCGCGATCGGGCGGTGCCGCGTGGCGAAAATTGACCCGTAGCGGATTCAGGTTCGCACCCAGATTCTGTCGAAACAGCGCGAGGGTAGCGGCGGTGTCGCGCTCCACAAAGAAGCGTCCCAGATCGCCCACGTCGGCGTTTTCGTGAAAGGCCACGTATTCCTCGTCACCGGTCCGCCAGACCGTGAGTTCGATCGCGCCCCAGCTAAGTTCGGGCCAGGTGGGCACCACATGAAACAGCTCTCGCATCGTTGGCGCGCAGGCGGCGGCCAGGCCAAGCACGCCGAAGATGGCCAGGTTGTAGCGCAATCCGACCTCAAGGCCGGCGGTCGGTAGCGCCAGCGCGTCCAGCGCGAGGCGAATGAATTTCAGTTCCTGATCGAAGCGTATGCGGTAGCTGGGTTCTTCCAGCGCGAAGCGCGGGATATCGGTGGCGAGCAGCAGGGCGGTGATGTCGTGGCCGTGCGCTTCCAGCACTTCGATCACGGGCGCGAGTCCATAGGCCAGTCGCAGCGGGCGCAGCATGGCGCTCCCAAACAGATAGCGCGGCGGCGGCGCGCGGCGGCGACGTGGGCTGGGGGTGTTGGCCAAACGAGATTCCTTTGCTGCTGGCACTAAATGCAAAGAAATTTACACATTCCGTCATTCCCGGTCGACCGGACGGTGCGGAGACTTGAGCCCCTTACCAATAGGACCGCGGCGGGCGAACGTCCGGCGGCCCCATAAAAAACGGCGGAGGTCATCATGAAATTCATGTTCTTTTTCTATCCCGCGATCCCGGCCACGATGGACGAGCGCGAAAAGCTGCGCCCCATCGCCGCCCGCACCGACCGCTTCCAGCAGATGCTGGAGGAAATCGTTGAGCTCTCTCAGATGGCGGAAGATCTGGGCTTCGAGGCGGTGTGCTATCCGGAGCATCACTTCCACACCGAAGGTGGCGAAATGGGCAGCCTGCCCTTGCTCACCCAGCACGTGATCAACAACACCAAGACCATCAAGGCTGGCCCGATTGGGTACGTGTTGGCCGGCTGGGACCCGCTCCGCCTCGCGCTCGAAATCGCCTGGCTCGACCAAATCTGTAAAGGCCGCACCATTGCCGGCTTTGCGCGCGGCTATCAAACGCGCTGGCTGAACCAGATGGCGCAGAAGCTCCATGTGGCGGCCTCAAACATGCACGACAAAGACGCGGCGCCAGACACCGACGCCATCAACCGTGAAGCCTTTCAGGAGATTTTCGAGATCCTGAAGCTGGCGTGGAAGGACGAGGGCTTTCGCTACAAGGGCAAGCACTACCAGTACCCGTTCCCCTACGAGACCGGCACGCCGTGGGCGGCCGCCGACTGGACGCGCAAGTACGGCGCGCCGGGCGAAATCGACGACAACGGCTTCATTCAGCAGATCAACGTGGTGCCGAAGCCGTATCAGCGTCCGCATCCGCAGCTGTTCCAGGCGTTCTCGCAGAGCGAAAGCACCATCCGCTGGGCGGCGCGCGAAGGTCTCGTGCCCACCATGCTGACCGCGGATCCGCCGGCGCTGCGCGCGTTTGCCGAAGCGCATGTCGACGAAGCCCAGAAAGTGGGTCGCGATCTCAAACTCGGCGAGAACATCGGTGTATTCCGCGGCGTGTATATGGCCGACGACAAGCAAACCGCGCGCGATCTGGCCATGAAAGGCCTGATGGGCACGGGCTGGCCGGGGTGGGCGCACGACTTCGGCTTTACCGACGCCTTCCGTCTGCCCGAAGACGACATCAAATATCCGGGCCAGCGCCTGCCGGTATCCGAAGTACGGATTGAGCGCTTTGAGCAGGCGCACTTCTGCTTGGTTGGCAGCCCGAGCGACGTGCGCAAGGAAATGGACCTGCTGGTGGAAACCTGCAATCCCGAGTACTTCATCTGGCAGGGCGATCAGGGCTATCTGCCGCTGGACGACTGCAAGCGCATGCTGGAGCGTTTCGGCAAGGACGTGATGCCGCACTATCGTTAAACGTAGTCGGGCGCGGCCGGCGGGTTTACCGCCGGTCTTGGCCTGCGCTCAGCAGTTCACCTCAGCGCGCCGCGCGGCGATCCAGTTCAGCAGCGGCGCCGCCAGTTCGACATCAAGCGCCGCGTAGCGCTCGTCAGAGCGTTCCAACAAAGCCAGTAGCGCCCCGTCTGCGGTAGCCATCCGCTCGGCCAGCGCCTCTGGCGTTAATGGCACCCGCAACACGCCCAGTGTGCCGCGCGTAATGCGGGCGGCCTGTTCACAACCGAGTTCAAACAGCATCTCTACCCACAGTTCTGCGTAGACGCGGGAGGTGTTGGTGAAGCATTCGGCGTAACCGCCATCGTGCATCTCGCGCGCAAACGCCGCGATGCCGAGCACCTGTTGTTCGGTGCGATTCAGCGGGCGGCGGAGTGAGGCCGTTTGCAAAGCCAGCTCAAAGGCCAGCATCAGGGACTCGGGGTCGTATTGATCGCACAGCGCGAGGAGCTGGTCGGTGGTTTCACCGTGCCAGCCGTCGAGAAACTCCACGGCTTAGCGCGCGCCCGCCACCGGGCCCTGGGTGGCGACTGCGAAACCGGCCACCCACTCGGGGATGGCGTGGTAGAGCGCCACCTGTGGCGCGGGTGCGCCCAGCGCCTGCATCGCGGCGGCGGTCGCAATCCAGCAGCGGATCTCATGCCCGCCACGGCCGCCGTCGCGCGAGATGTCGGCGTCGCTGTAATGGGTCAGCGCCGTGAAATCCTGCGCTTCCAGCGCCGCCAGAAAGGCCCGGTCCCAGACCGGATTGAGCGGTACGCCGCGACTGGTGCCAGCCACCTGCAGTTTGGCTTCTTCCAGCACCCGCGCCTGCCGCGCGGCGCGGGCCTCCGGCGACACCGTGCCGCCGGCAATCAGCCGTTCGCGGACTTCCGGCGGCGCGCCGTTCAGGGCGGGCACCGGCGGGTCGTGGGAAATGCCGCCGGAGCCGAGTATCAGCACGCGCTTGTTCAGCGTGCCCACAAACGCACCCAGCGCGCGGCCCAGCGCCGCCACGCGCGCGAGCGGCGGTCGCGGCGCGGCCACGCAGTTGATGAACACCGGCAGCACGGGCGGCAACTCGGACCAGTTGAACAGCAGTTGCAGGAGCTGTGTGTGGCCGTGATCGACTTCCATGCGGTGCGAGATGGCGAGGTCTACGCCCTGCGCTTGCGCGTAGGCAGCGGCGGCTTCGGCGAGGGCGGGATCGCTCGGTAATGGGCCGGCCGGTGTGTTCCAGTCGCCGATGGAAGCGCTCTCGGCACCGATACAAAACGACGGCATGAGGCGATAGAAAAACGCGTTGAAGTGGTCCGGGCCAAAGGCCAGCACGAGCTCCGGCGCGAAAGCCGCGACCTCCTGACGCAGACCGGCGAAACACGCATCAACTTCGGCCTGCACTTCGGGTGCGGGGGGATTGTGGTCTTTCAGCGGCGTATGCGAGGCGGAGATCGCGAGCACGCTCATGCTTGCGCGCCCAGAAACTCGAGGTGAAGGCGATTGAACGTGGGGGCGTCTTCAAACTGCGGCCAGTGCCCGCAGCGGGCCATGCAGACGAACTTGGCATGCGGGATCAGGCGCGCGATTTTCTCGCCCACATCGACCGCGGCGGTGGGGTCCTTGTCGGTCCACAGCACCAGCGTCGGCGCTTGAATCGCCGCCCATTCGGCGTCGGTCAGATTATTGCGCTGACGAATTTCCGGTTCCTGTAAACACAGGATGTGCGGCATGGCTTCCAGCATGCCGGGCGCCTTGTACACCGCCTGGCGGCAGGCGACGAGGTCGTCGGTGACGCTCGCCGGATCGGCCATCAGCCATTCCAGACGCGTGCGCACGGTGGCCCAAGTCGGGTTTTCCACCGCCGCCATGGTGAGCGTTTTGATCTTGTGCATCACTTCCGGATTCATGGTGGCGCCGCCGGTGGTGTTCAGCACCAGACGATCGACCCGCGCCGGGTATTTGAGCGCGAAGCGCGCCGCCACCCAGCCGCCCAGGGATTCGCCGGAGATGTGCGCCTTCGCGCAGCCCAGCGTATCCAGCACGGCGCGCAGATGCTCCACGTAGAGATCGATTTCATAGGGCTGCTTGGGTTTGTCCGAGTAACCGTGCCCGACCATGTCGATGGCGTAGGTGTCGAAGTGCTCACCGTGCGCGATGAGATTGCGCGTATAGGCTTCGGCGTGGCCGCCGGTACCGTGGAGCAGAATCAACACCGGCTTGCCCTTGGTGCCGGCGTGCAGGTAGCGGGTACGCACGCCTTCCGCGGTCAAATAGCCCTGCTCGAAGCTGCCCGTGCGCAGATCGCCCCAGAAACTCAAATGTTGATGCTCGCTCATAAGCGCCCCATGAATTGTTGTAAGTGGTCCAGGTAGTACTGCTTGCGACCGTACTCACGCTGGATGCCGGCCAGCAGCGCGCCGCGCTCGCCGGCGTAGTTCATTTCGTAGAGCTCGTGACGCGCGCCGAATTCGGTGCCGCAGAGATCCCACGCCAGTTTGAACAATTGCGCCTTGTCTTGCCCGTTGATGCCGGAACCGCGGAGCGAGCGTTCAAGGTCTTCGCTGATCGAGGTGTCGAACTCGGACAAACTCACCGGCATTTGAATGAGCCCCCCGCCGCCGAGTTTACGCAGCATGCCCACCAGTTTGGGATAGAACACCGGGCCGAGCGCGCGGCCGGCTTGCAGCGCGAAAAGGTCGGGGTACATCAGACCGTTGTCCGGATCGCGCGTGGCCTGTTCTTCGGCCGAGCGCGTGGTGCTGCGGATCACTTCCAGACACGCCACCGCCTCGCCCAGCACTTCCATGATGTCGGCGCGCGCAGCGATCCCGGCCGCTTCCGCCATCTTCACCAGCACCGCGTAGACAAAGCCGAGCTTCACTTCCAGTCGCGTGTTGGTTTGATGGGCGGTGAGTTCCCGCATGCGGGTCTCGCGATACATGCGATTGAGCAGCGTGATGTCTTCGTGCAGGAACACGCGGTCCCAGGGCACTAGCACGTGGTCGAACACCACGGTGGCGTCCATTTCGTCGAACTGCGAAGACAGCGGGTAGTCGTGACGCTGACCGGGGTGCGCGAAGGATGGCCGGCAGAACGTTTTGAGGCCCTTGGTGTTCATGGGAATCGCAAACACATTGGCGTGCGGTTCCTCGCCCGGCTGGAATGTGGGTGGGAACGGCCAGACCAGAATTTCGTCCGCATAGGGCGCGGCGGTCGCGATGCGCTTGATGCCGTGCAGGATGAGCCCGTCGCTGTTGCGATCGACCACGCGCAGGCAAATCGCCGGATCGCTTTGCTCATGGCGCAGCTTGCCTTTGTCGAGCTGGGGGTCGAGCAGGGCGTGGGTGAGAAATAAATCTTGGCGCGCGCAGTGTTGATAGTAGTTGACCATCGCGTCCGCGCGTTCGGCCGAAAACTCGGCAAAAAAGCTGCGCTTGGCCGCCAAGGCCGCCAGCATGACGTTCAGGAAATCCGGACTGCGGCCCATCATGCCGCAGGTGGATTCGGCCCAGATTCGATAGGCCTCGCGCTTCTGTCGCAGTTGTTCCTGCGTACGTGGAAACTCGTAGGCGCGGCCGATGCGTTCGCCGAGATCCGGGCAGTCCACCGTGAGCGTGTCGCGATAGCGCTCCTCGTGCTGCAGGTCGTAGAGCCTGGCGAGTGACGCCACGGAGGCCTGGAATTGCGGGAAGGCGGTCACGTCTTCGACACGTTCGCCGTTGTAGTAGACCTCGCGCCCGTCGCGCAGGCCTGCGATAAATTGTGCTCCGGTACGGACCGCCATGACGTTTGCTCCTGTTGCGGGTGACGAGGTTCACCACCCTGTACGCGTATCAAAAACCAAGCCGCCGCGCGAGGTGAGCGCTGGTGTCGCTGTCGCGCGGTGAAACTAATATATTAGTATGGCAATTAGAGCACCTCGCCTCTTACCCTCGCAAGACGAGCACCTGTGATGGCCAGTCAATCTTCCACCCGTTTTCCCGTGCGACCCAGTCGGCGAGCCGCGTCTGCCGGCACCCAGCCCTTGGCGCAGGGTGCCTACGAACATCTCATGCAGCGTTTGCTCGAAGGCGAACTCGCGCCGGGTGATCGGCTGTCCGTGATTGAGCTTTCTGCGGAGTTGGCGTGCAGCCGTGTGCCGGTGATGGAGGCGCTGAAACGGCTGGATGCCGAGGGTTTTGTGGAAATTATTCCGCAGGTGGGCTGCCGGGTGGCGCAGCCGGATGCGGCCGAGGTGCGGGATTTTTTCGAGTTATTTGCCGCCGTTGAGGGTTGTGTGGCGCGGCTGGCTGCAGGTCGGCGGGATGATGATGAGGTGCGCGAATTCAAGGCGCTGTGCGCGCAGATCGACCGCGAATTGAAAGAGGCCGGTGGCCCCGAGGCGCGCGACCCGCGCTATCGTCGCTTGAACCTTGAGTTTCATTCCGCCATCCACCGGATGGCGCGCGCGCCGCTGGCCTGCGCGGTGGCCGCCGGCATGTGGGATCGCAGCGATTTCTTGATCAAGGTGGCGTTTGGGTCGCTGTACTTCAATCGCCGCGTTCGACAGGCCCATCTCGCCATTCGGCGAGCGATCGTCGAGGGCGACCCGCAGGCCGCGGAGGCCGCCATCGCCACGCATTTGCGTCAGGTGGGCGAGGCGGTGGCGACCCGTTTGGGTAGCGGCGCTAGTGATTAAGCTGGAAGTCGAGGTAGGCCTTGGCCGAGGCCTCTGGCGCTTCCTGCATCGGCACGTGGCCAGTATCAGGCATCAGGAAGACGCGGCTGTTGGGCAGCATCCGATGCAGAATCTCCGCGCCTGAATAATGCAGTAACCGATCTTTATCGCCCCACTGGATGAGCGTCGGCACCGGGTTGCCAATTAACGCGTCTTCCAGCGGCGATGCCGAGGCAAACAGCTCATCAAACAGTTTGCTGTGGAAGTCGCAGTCGACGATCGCCCGCTTGGCTAGCGTTTTGACCACGGCGCCCGGGATGTAACTGGGCTTGGCAACGCACATGCGCAGAATGCGCTGGAAGTCGGCTACCGAGCGAATCAACAGCGGGTTGTCACCGTTCTCCAGCATGGCCTGCAGGTCGCTTTTGTCGGCGCCGGCGACGCCTGCCGGGGCGAGCAGCCACAGGCTCGAGATTTGTTCGGGATAGCGCGCGGCGTAGTGCGCGGCCAGATAGCCGCCCATCGAGTTGCCGGCGATATGAAATTTCTTGAGGCCTACGGCTTTGCAGAAGGCCGCCAACCGGGTGAGTTGTTCGTCGAGCCCATAGCGCGCAGTCGGGATGCGGCTGCTCCCGCCAAAGCCCGGCAGGTCGGGAATGACGAGATGAAAGCGCGAGTTGAGATGGGCGGCCAGGCGGGGCCAGGCGTCGCAGTCGGCGCCAAAACCGTGAATGAGCAGGAGCGGAACGCCCTGCCCCCCTTCGAGGTAGACGATGTTGTGGTGGTCTACCGTGACGGTTTTGGTGGTGAGGCCTGCGGCTTTGCGCTGCAGATTGATCAGGAATTGGCTCACGGCCTGCGGGAAAGCGAAATAAGCGCCGACGCCGCAGGCGATTAAACCCAGAACAAATGGCAACAGCATTCCCGACTCCTGCGGTGTTGATTGTCCGCAGACTACACGGCCAGCGGCATCTCCGGCAGTAGCAGGTGCGACGCGCAATCCTCGCCGTGGAACACCTTCTGTAGCGCAGGCTCCAGCACGGTGGCGACGTGCGCGAGTTCGCCCGTATTGGGATTGCGGTCATAGCGCGGGAAATCACTGGAAGTGATGAGTACCCGCAATTGATGCCCGGCCTTGAACAGCATGGACGTACCCCATAGATCAATTTCGACGCGCAGGCGCGCGTTGGGCTCCACCAGCTCCCGTCGTTCACCGTCGCGCAGCGACAGGCGCAGCACGCCATCGCAGACGTTGAGCGTGCGCCCGTCCGGATGGACATCGCAGAGTTTCAGCATGAAATCGGTGTCGCGCCCGCTGGTCGCCACATACAGGACCGCGCGCAGTGCGCCGGTAATTTCCAGGTCCTCCTCGAGCACCGCCGAGGTGTACTCCAGCACATCGCGCCGGCCCCGAATGCGCGCCTGATCGACCGGGCCCGGCGTGTACTGGGTAGGCAGTAACAGGGTGCCGCCGCAGGTGGGGCAGGGGTCGTTGGGATCGTAGATATAGCTGCGCGCTGGGGTGCTGCTGGCTGTCCGCTCGCGCGCCAGACTGCCGTCGCCGTTCAGAAACCAGGCGCGGGTTTGCGCACGGGCCGGCGGCCATTCCTGCTCATCGCGCCAGCGATTTTTGCCCTGCACGAATATTTTGACCGGCGCTTCGGGTTCGCCCGCGCCGTCTTCTTTCAGCCAGCGGTCGAACCAGCGCAGCTGCAACTTGGTGAGATCCTCTTTCATGTCGAGGAAGAGGCCATTGGCGCGGAAGCCGAAATCGACTTCCCCCACCACGTTATGAAACATCGCGTGCGCCCACGGGCCGATGATGAGCC
>CANFVX010000045.1 GCA_947450495.1 Gammaproteobacteria bacterium | reverse complement strand
CCAGTGGACGCTGCTATTGAACGACTGGTCGCGCTATCTCCACGCCTATGCGGGATGGCAACAGCACAAGCGCAGCCACACCGACGACGACAGCTGGTATCTGCGTCAGGCCAAGCTGCGCAGTTCGCGGATGCTGACCTTCGCGGGCCTGTTATGCCTGTTGGGCGAGAGCAGCACGCGCGGCTTGCGCAAAGTGGACTGGGTTCACGCTCACCTTGCACTCACCCCGGTGGAACGCGTGGGGCTGGTCATGACGGCCTACGATGAGGCGGGTTTCCGGCAGGTGCTGGCGGATTACGAGTGTATTCACCGGCTGCTCTCCGCGCCCGACGTGCGCGACGCCCTGGTGGCGCTGGGTCCACCGGCTGAAGGGCCGTTGCCCGCCCGCTTTCCCGAACCCTATGCGGAAATCCATGCGCGGTCGGCAAGCCTGCTGCGCGGCTTGTCGCGCTTCGTGCTGGCCCGCCACACGGACTGGCATCCGGACTTCTTCAGCTATCTCTTGTTCTGACTACTCGTAGCGGAGCGCTTCGACCGGGGCAATCTGGGCGGCCCGCCACGCGGGGTAGAGCGTGGCCGCCACGCAGATCGCGAACGTGGCGAGGGCCACGGCCAGTGCGTCAGCGGTGCGCACTTCGGTCGGCAGATAGTTGATGTAGTAGACGTCCGGTTTGATGAACTGCACGCCGAAGGTGTGCTCCACCAGACGCATGAAGTCGTTCGCGTAATGCGCGCCAACCATCCCCAGCACCACGCCCAGACTGACCCCGATCCCCGTCACGATGGCGCCCTGTGCGAGAAACGCCCACAGCACATCGCGCGGTGGCAGACCAATGGTGCGCAGGATGGCGATGTCGGTTTGCTTTTCCTGCACGATCATCACCATCGACGAGACCACGTTGAACGCGGCGACGGCCACGATGAGCGAAAGAATCACGAACATCATGCGTTTCTGGGATTTGATCGCCAGAAAGAAATTGCGGTGATAGCGGGTCCAGTCGATCACCAGATACGACGGCCCCAACTCGGCACCGAGGCGGGCGGCCACGGCGGGCGCCTGCGTGGAATCTTTCAGCTTCAGACGCAGACCGGACACGCTGCCTTCGAGCTTGAACAAGCGCGCGGCAGCTTCCAGCCCCATGATTCCGAAGCTGGAATCAAACTCATGCATGCCCGCCTGAAAAGTCCCCACCACGGCCAACCGATCGTAGGCCGGCAGTCCGATTTGCTGTTGGCTGTCCCACTGCGGAGAGATGAGCGTGATGAGGTCCCCCGCTTGCACCTGCGCCTCTTTGGCCAGCGTGTGACCGAGAATGATCGCCGGTGGCGTTGCGGCGCCCGCGAGCGCCGACAAGCTAACGTCTTCCAGATAACGCGGGAGTTGGGAGACCGCCGCTTCGCCTTCGGTCGGCACCCCGTAGATGAGCACCCCGCGGACCTTGCCGCGCGCATTCACCATGCCGCTACCTCGGATGAACGGGCGCACGGCGACCACGTCCGGGTCTTGTTCAAGCCGGTGCGCGAGCGCCGGCCAGTCGCGCAGGGTTTCCGGGGCGGCAAACAGCGTGGCGTCGGCCGTCATGCCGAGGATGCGGGCGGCGATTTCGCGCTCGAAGCCGTTCATCACCGACATCACGATAATCAGCACCGCCACACCAAGTCCGATGCCGGCGACCGACACAGCCGAAACCAGTGCCGCGAAGCGGTTTTTCCGTTTTGCGCGCAGGTATCGGCTGGCGAGAAAAAGAGGAACGGGTTTGAACACGGGGCGGGTCGACCAAGGGAGAATGCCCGTCATCCTAGTGGATTGCGCACGGTCGGCGAAGGCTGAAAAAAAAGCGGGGCGGGAAACCCGCCCCGTAATTCAAGGGGAGCAACAGAAAAGAGACTTGGCACATCACGCTCATGCAGGCGCATGAAACTGACTGTGCTTTAGTTAGAGCAGGATATGTGCCACCTGCGTTCTCCCCCAGGTTGTCTGGATTCGTGCCGCCGCGCGCCTTTCACAATGCACAAACTCGGCGCGCGTCGCCCGGGGCACGCACCGCTAGCGCTCATCGGTTTCAGAGCAGCGACTCAATCGCTTCGCGCAGGCGATCGGAATCGGGTCCGGTCATGCTGCTGAAGACTTTCACCACCTTGCCATCGCGGTCCAGCAGGTATTTGTAGAAATTCCATTTGGGTGCTTCGCCGGTGACCGCGGCAAGCCGCTGGAAGAGCAGGTTACCGCCGCCTTTTTGTACCGAGGTTTTTTCGAACATCGGGAACTGAATGCCGTAGGTAGAGCGGCAGAATTTGTGAATCTCGGCCTCGGTTCCCGGTTCCTGACCGCCGAAATCGTTAGATGGGAAACCCAGAACCACCAGCCCGCGGGCCCCGAATTCTTTGTACAGTTTTTCCAGTCCTTCGTACTGCGGCGTAAATCCGCACTGGCTGGCGGTGTTGACCACCAGCACCACCTTCCCGGCGTATTGGTCGCACAGGCGCACGGGTGCTTTGCCCAGCAAGGGGCGGAAGGAGAAGTCGAGATTCTCCGGACAGGCTTGGGCGCTCATCGCGAACGCCGCCAATAAAAGGCTGAAAAAAACACGCATGCGCCACCTCTGTTGTGATGTCTTGTGTTACGCGGAGTGGGTCGCGCCGGTTCAGCGCGCCTCGCCTTGCTTTTGCAGACTCGAGTCGCCATCGTGCAATCAATACGCTGTTCCTCTGGGGGTTACCATGTTCGGACTGAAGCAAAAACAGGCCATGCCGGCGGCGGAGCTCGCGTTGCCGGGCCGCGCCTCACCCATTGCCATCCACGACAAGCACTTTGTGTTGGGAACGAAGCTGTTGCCACCATTCCCGGCCAACAGCTCCTTGGCGATGTTCGGTTTAGGTTGCTTCTGGGGCGCCGAACGCAAGTTCTGGCAACTGCCCGGCGTTCTGTCCACCTCTGTGGGCTATGCCGCAGGCTACACGCCCAACCCGACTTATCAGGAAGTGTGCTCGGGACTGACCGGCCATAACGAAGTGGTGAGAGTCGTCTTCGACCCGGCGCTGGTCACTTACGACGCGCTGGTGAAAGTTTTCTTTGAAGCCCACAACCCAACGCAGGGTATGCGGCAGGGTAACGATGTGGGCACCCAGTATCGCTCCGGGATCTACTTCGAAAACGAAACTCAGCAGCGAACGGCCGAGGAAATTGCCGCGAGGTTTGACGCCGCGCTTCGCGCCGCCGGTTTTGCATCGCTGACCACCGAGATTATTCCGGCCCCCGAGTTCTACTATGCCGAGGACTATCACCAGCAATATCTGGCGAAGAATCCCGGCGGCTACTGCGGTTTGGGCGGCACCGGCGTTACCTGTTCTTAAGGCGCGCCGGGCAGGGTGCCGCGTCCGCCTAGGCGCTGCGCAGCCCGGCGAGGCGGGTAAGCGCCATCGCGGCAAAAGGGGTGACGAGTCCCAGCCCTAGCACCACGGTCAGCAACATCCCGAGCGCGTGGTAGTCCGCCGGTGTCGTCACGAGATGCGTCACCGGATCCCGCATCTCTCGTGTGATCACATATATCTCGTTGAGATAGTGCGTCCCGAGTTGGGACGCCGAGAGCGCCAGATTGGTAAACGAGGCCATCACCGCGAAGTAGGTGGCCTTCAGTTGCGGCGGCGCTGAGTTCGCGATCCAGGCCAGCAAGGGCACCATCGAGATTTGCCCCAGAGGCGACTCCAGCGCGGTGTCGATCAGGGCGATCATGCGCGCGTCGACCACACCCCCGGTCAGGGCGGCCGTCCATTCGTGCAGCCCGTAGAACATCCCCAGCGTGGGCAAACCGAGCACGAAACTCGCCAGCGTCAACAGGCCCACGATATAGGCCAGTGAGCGCTCCGCCATCAGGCGCCTGAAAGCAAACAGTCCGATCAGCGTGAGCGCGCTGGAGACCAGCGACAGGCGTGACAGAAAAGATTGGTCGAAGCCCAGATGGTCGATCATCCACCAGGTCGACCCCGCGCCGGTGCCGGGCGCGGCGCGGAACACAAAGATGATGATCGCCGTGCCCAGTAGCGTGCGACGGGCTTCGGGCTCGAGTTCGGCAAGCATCCGCCACATCAGGAAGCTGATGATGGAAAACGAACCGAGGAAGATCGCTTCACGCGCGTAGGTAAACGCCGAGAGCCCGAGGCTGGTGGTCAAGATTGCAAAGCCAAGGCTGCCGCCCAGCAGCCACCAGTTAGGCACCGTGTGCTCGCCGTGTTCCTCCAGCAAGGCGCTGATTTGGCCGGGTTCAAGTCCTAGTCCCAGCAGGCGCCGCCGTTCGCGCGCGCGCATCAGGAAGGCGAGCGCCACGCCCAGCACGGAAATCACCGGGATGAGCAGCGCATAGGTGTAAACCCGTCCATACACCGCGACCTTGGCCGCCTGCGACAGGCTTTCAGCGCCGGCAAAAATCACCACGTTCACAGTGGAAACCAACACTCCGCCACCGATGATCGCCACCCGTCCCAGCGTCTGCATGGTGGTATTCATCTGTTTGCGGATTGATGGGTCGATAGGCTGGCCATCGGCATCAATGCGCGGCACGGCTTCGACCGTCATCGCGTCGGCTACGGTGTCCTGCACCATGTAGCCCGTCGGCGCGAGCACTGCCGACAACACGTACCACCAGGTAGCGGGCATCACAGATCCCATGAGTGCTGGGTAATTGATGAGCCCAATCATGATGCCGAGGCTGCTCGCGATCAGGCTCGCGCCCAGAATTACCAGCCAGGCCTTGTAGCGCCATAGCAGGTCGACGAGATGCCCCATCGGCATCTTGAGCGCCCAGGGGATCCCGGCCCAGAAGCCTAATGACGCGAGGAAGGCGGCGGACAGCGCCAGATATTCCTTGATGAAGAACGTGCCGACGATGCCGGTCAGGCCGGAAATGCCCGCCGCGAGATACACCATCAGGGGAGGCACATACGACCAGCGCAACTCGCCCATGAGGCTGGCGCGGCGATTGGGTGATCGGACTGACTGCAAAAGCGGCATCGGGCTATTCTGGCTGACGGCGCGCGGATTGGCTTGCGCCGGCGCTCGATGCTTGGCAATCCGTGTCCGGCCCGCATAATCACCAGCTATCAGTCAGGAATCCCGTATGCATTATTTTTATCTGGCCGCCGCGATTATTTGCGAGGTGATAGCGACCAGCGCGCTCAAGGCTTCCGATGGCTTTCGCGTGATGGGTCCCACGATTCTGGTACTGGTGGGCTATGCGGCCGCGTTTTATCTCCTCAGCATGACGCTACGCACGATGCCGGTGGGTATTGCCTACGCGATATGGTCGGGCGTCGGTCAGGTGCTGGTGATGTTTATCGCCTGGGTGATGTACCGCCAGATGCTCGACGCTGCCGCTTTTGTTGGGATTGGTTTTATTCTGACCGGCGTGCTGATCCTGGCCCTGTTTTCCAAATCCATGCCCCACTGAGCCGCCTTCGCGGCAGGAGCCTCTTATGCGTGACGACGAAATTTTTGAGATTCCGCGCTTTACTACCCAGTCTGGCGTAACGCTGGATTTGAAGTTGAGCTACAAGACTTTCGGCAAGCTCTCGCCTGCCGGCGACAACGTGGTGGTGGTGCCCACTTTCTACGGCGGCCGTCACACCGAAACCGAATACATGCTGGCGCCCAATCGCGCGATCGATCCCAATCGACACTTTGTGGTCATTCCCAATATGTTCGGCAACGGGAATTCCTCTTCGCCGAGCAATACCCCGGCGCCTTATGGGCGCGGCGGTTTTCCGCTGATGAGCCTCTACGACAACATCCTCTGCCAGCACAAGTTGCTGACCGAACGTCTGGGCGTGAAGCGCATCCGGCTGGTGGCGGGCTTTTCGATGGGCGGCATGCAGGCGTTTCAGTGGGGCGCGCTGTTCCCGGACATGGTTGAGGCGATCGCGCCCATCTGCTGTTCGGCGCGCATCTCCGATCACAACTGGCTGTTCGTCGACAGCGCGAAGGCGGCTTTAACCCTCGACCCCGACTTCAAGGACGGCTGGTACGACGCGCCGCCGCTGCGCGGCTTGCTGACCTTCGGCAAGGTCTACGCGGCGTGGCTGTTCTCGCAGGATTTCATGCGCGAAAAGCTCTATCAAAGCCTTGGGCTCGCCACGCGCCGCGATGTGGTGCTGCTGACCCAAAACTACTTCCTGCAGAACGATGCCAACGATTTGCTGGCGATGGCAGACAGCTGGCTGAACGGCGACATCAGCGCGAACCCCGTCTTTGGCGGTGACCTTGCGCGTGCGCTGGCGGCGATCAAATGCCGGGCGATCGTGATGCCCGGCGCCACCGACCAATACTTCCCGCCGGCCGACAACGCGCTCGAAGTCAAACACATGCCGAACGCCGAGTTGCGGCCCATTCCTTCGGGCTGGGGCCACGGCGCCGGGTTTGGCCTCGCGCCGGCCGACAACGCGTTTATCGATCGCGCCTTGACTGAACTGCTGGCCTGATGGACTCCGCCGTGAATCGCGCCCACGCGTTGGACGAGGCGCTTAACCGTCACTACGCGCCGGAAGATGTATCCGCGCGGATTCTGCACAGTCTGCGCGCGGCTGGCCTCGATCCTGAGCATCTCACGCGCGACGACGCGGCGCTGTTCGATGAGTTCCATGGCGGCGGTCGCGAATCGACCCGGGCCGTGGCGCGGGCCATCGCGCTCGCGCCCGGCACGCGCGTGCTGGATATCGGGTGCGGAATTGGCGGCCCGGCGCGCACCTTGACCGCCGAGTGTGGCGCGGTCGTCACAGGCGTTGATCTCACGCACGAATTCATCACGGCCGCTGTGATGTTGTCCGAGCGCGTAGGCATGGGGGGGCAGATCGAATTCCTGCAAGGCTCGGCGCTCGATTTACCCGTGCCGGACGCGAGTTTCGATTTGGTCTGGTCGCAGAACATGCTGATGAATTTGCCCGACAAGCCGCAGTTCGCGCGCGAGGTGGCGCGGGTGCTGAAGCCCGGCGGACGCTGCGCGATCGAGGCGGTCGTTGCCGGTGAGGGCGGCGACATCCTCTACCCGTGTTTCTGGGCAAGCGAAGCCGCGCTGTCGTTTGTGCCGACGGCGGTGGAATTGCGCGCCGCGTTCGCGCAGGCCGACATGACCGAGACGCATTGGCAGGACAACACGTCCAAAGTGCTGGCCCACGCCCAACGCCGACTGGCAGGACTCGAGCGCAGCGACGGGCCGGCGCTCGGGATCGGCGTGCTGGTGCCAGATCGGGTAACGGAGAAAACCCGCAACGGATTGCGGAACAACGAAGAAGGTCGAACAGCGGCAATTCAGGCCGTGTGGCAGAAGGCGCCAGCTGAAATTGGCGGGGTGTGATCGCGAGCGGCCGTTACGGTTCGCGATTAGCAAGGTCGCTCCCACAGTGAGCGCGCTGACCCCAGATGCAGATGCCGACGAGCGCAGCGGGCGCGGCCTGTCGGCCTTGCTGGTGCCCCGCTCTCGATACGGGCATATTTCAGGCTCTTTGAATTTTCCCTGCGACGCGTAAGCGGTCCGAACCTGTCCAATCAGGGCAACTAACCCGGAGATTCTTGATGGCTACACGACGTCAAAGCGCGCCCGTCACAGCACTGGCGCGGGACTACGGTTTTACTGCGGTGGACGACTACGACACCCGCACCTACATCCTGCCGTATCTGGTAGATCCCGAAAGCAGAGCAAAAATCATCGCTGAACATCGCGCTAATCCGCGTGGCGCGGCGGCCCAGCCGGGCGTGAAGCCGCCGAACCACAGCGATGGACTCAAGCGTTTGATCGACAAACTGCGCATGACCCCGCAGGCCGGCAAACACACCATCGTCGAGATCGTGCCGTGGCAGCAGTACGCCATTGGCATTCTGCCCGGACAGCGCGGGGGCGTGATCAAAATTACGAAAGAACGCTACGCCACGCGTGAAGACGCCGAGCACATGATTTTCCTGAAGCGCCTCAAAGCGCTCCTCGCCCACTATCACATCAAGCTTTGAGGAAGCCCGCCATGAGTCTTACCCAGGAAATGATGCTGCGTATCACCGGCTATACCGACAAATGCTCGGTGCGTCCGGGCGATGAGTTGAGCTTCCACATTCATAGCGAATACAACGAATCTTATGAAGCGCAGATCGTGCGCCTCATTCACGGCGACACGAATCCGGATGGCCCCGGCTTCAAGGAAAAACTGGTGCGCGCGCCGGTGAACGGGAAATATCGCGGCGTGCATCAGCCGCTCTATGCCGGCAGCTATGTGATGGTGCCGCACGACTCGAGGCTCGACGTGCAGAGCTTCACGCTTTGCGCCTACGTTTATCCCACCACCCCGGTGGTGGATACGGAAGGCACGGCCGTGGGCGCGCAGGGCATTATCACCAAGTTCAACGCTACCACCGGGCAGGGCTACGGGCTGTTCATCAATGAGCAGGGCGAGCTCGCGCTGCGCATTGGTCGCGGTCGCGGCAAGTTCGATGAGTACAGCACCCGCAAGCCGCTGTTCCGCAAGGTCTGGTACAAGGTCTCGGTGAGCTTTGATGCCGCGACCGGCGAAGTGAATATCGCGCAGATCCCCTTCGTGACCATCACCAACGGCGGTCATGGCATGAGCATGGTTCACCCGCTGGACGACACCGCTGGCAGCGTGCGCTATCGCGGCGTGAAAGCGCCGTCACGTACCAACGACAGTCCCTTGCTCATCGCCGCCAGCACGCTAGAGCCCCATTCCGGCCGGCAGGTCGGCGGGCTGCATTTCCGGCATCTCGATACGCCGTGGGAAATCCCGGTTCACACGCATAAATTCAACGGCAAGATTGAGCGCCCGAAGCTGGCGAGCTGCGCGCTGTCCTCCGCTCAGATTGAACTCTTGCTCGCCTCGGCCGGCATGGAAAATGTGCCGGGTGAACTGCGCGGTGCGATCGTGGGCGCCTGGGATTTCAGCGCCAATATCAGCGATAACGCGGCCTCCACCCACATTGTTGATACCAGCGTAAACACCCTGCACGGCGTGGGTATCAATCTGCCGGTGCGCGGCGTGACCGGCTTCAACTGGTCCTCGGATTACATGAGCTTCCGCCACGCCCCGCAGGAATACGGCGCGATCCATTTCCACGACGAATCGGTTGACGACGCGCGCTGGAAGCCGTCGTTTACCTTCAAGGTCCCGAAAGGCCTCAAAAGCGGTGTGTATGCCGCGCGGCTGCGGGTCAATGGCGCGACCACCGCCGATTGCGAAGACTATGTGCCGTTCTTCGTGCGGCCACCGGCGGACGGTCCCACGGCCAGGATCGCACTGGTGATGGCCATCCACAGCTACCTTGCCTACGCCAACGACAACCTGAGCGTGAACTCGGTCATCGCGCAGCTGCTCACCGGGCAGGTGCCCCTGCTGCAGCCGGGCGATTTGTTGCTCAACAAGGAGCGCGGCTACGGGCTTGGCACTTACACCAGCTATCGCGACGGCTGGGGCGTGAACGTGTCTTCGCGCCTGCGGCCCATCCTCAATATGCGGCCGAAGTACATTCATGTGCTGTCGCCGTCGCTGTGGCAGTTCAACGCGGATTTGCATCTGGTGGACTGGCTCGAAGCGATGAAGTACGACGTCGACATCCTCACCGATGAAGACGTGCAGCGCGAAGGCGTGGCGCTGCTCAAGCAGTATCAGGTGCTGCTCACCGGGCATCATCCCGAATACATGTCCGAGCAGCAGATGCAGGCCTATCACGACTACCAGCAGCAGGGCGGGCGTTTTCTCTACCTCGCCGCCAACGGTTTCTACTGGGTGTGCCAGCCGCATCCGCAGAACCCGAATATCGTCGAAGTGCGCAAAGGCGATAACGGCACGCGGGCCTGGACGGTCACCCCGGGCGAATACTGCAACGCGTTCGACGGCAAGCACGGCGGCCTGTGGCGGGTGCGCGGTCGCGTGATGAGCAAACTGCTCGGCGTGACCTTTACCTCCTTCGGCTTGACCTATTCGTCCTACTATCGCCGCGCGCCGGACAGCGAGCTGCCCGAAACCCAGTGGATGTTCAAAGGCATCGGGGCCAACGAGCCGATTGGCAATTTTGGCTTGGTAGGTGACGGCGCGGCGGGGCTCGAACTCGACCGCTACGATCTGGAGCTGGGCACGCCGCATCGCGCATTCCTGTTGGCGCACTCCGAAGGCCACTCGGATATGTTCGTCACCGTCAGCGAAGAATCGACGTTTAATTCGCGTGGCTATATCGCCGCGGGCACCGGCGACAACAACCCCAAAACCCGCGCCGATATCGTCTACTACAAGACGCCCAATGACGGCGCGACGTTCTCGGTGGGCTCGATGGCCTGGTGTGGTTCCTTGTCGCACAACAAGTACAACAACAACGTGTCGAAGCTCACGCGTAACGTCATCGACGGCTTTCTCAAGAACGGTCCACTGCCGTGAGTCGAGGCGAAAAACTGCGCGATGTGCCGTTGAAGCGGGACGAGACCTGGTGGTTGCACCCCGCGCTGCGGGGGCGTCAGTCCCTGCCGACCGACGCGGCCGCTGGCGGGATGCCCCATCGCTGGGTGCATTCCTCGGCCTCGGCCGCACGCGAGGAGACCAACGTCGACGACGACAGCCCGCACGCCGACTTTGCCAAGATTCTCTATCGCCTCAACGGCTCCCGGCCCGGTCCGGTGCGTGGCTTTTATGTGATCGTGGGGGTCGAACCCGGCCGCTACGCGGTGGGACAGCTGTGCGCGGATCCCCATTTCCCCGTGCAGTTATTTGAAGATCTGGTGTTCCCCACGGAGGAGCGGGCCAGAGACACGGCGGCTGCGATGCGCGCAGCCTCGCCGCCGTTGTCGATATGAGTCTCGGCGTTACCGTCACCCACAGCGCGAACGGCGAGGTGATTCACTTTGCCTTGCAGGGGCGCACCGCGATCAACCTCATTGGCAGCCAGACGCTGCGCCTCGGCGCGGCGCAGATTCGCGAACACGCCGGCGACGCCGCGCTGCGTTGCGCGGTGCTGACCGGCAGCACGGCGGCCAACTTCATCGGCGGGGCGGATTTGAAGGAACTGGGCGCGCTCACACCACAGACCGCCGAAGCCTTCATTCGCAGCATCCACGATTTTTGTGTCGCGCTGCGCGAGTTCCCGGTGCCGGTCATCGCGCGCGTAGCCGGACACTGCCTTGGCGGTGGACTCGAAATCGCCGCCGCCTGCGATATGCGGGTGGCCGCCGATGACAGCCACTTTGGCATGCCGGAGGTGCGCGTCGGCGTCCCGTCGGTGATCGAGGCCGCGCTGTTGCCCTCGCTCATCGGCTGGGGCCGCACGCGGGAACTCCTGTTCCGCGGGCATTTGATCAACGCGGCGACGGCCGAGCGCATCGGCTTGGTGGAACAACTCGCCGCAGGATCGGATCTGGACGCGTTGCTCGCGACGATGATTAACGACATCCGCGCCGGCGCCCCGGGCGCCATTCGCGCCCAGAAGCGCCTCATGCAGCGCTGGGAACAATTGCCGCTGGCCGAGGCGATTGACGTGGGCGTGGGCGCCTTCGTGGCGTCTTATGCGTCATCTGAGCCGGCCGATTACGTCGCGCGCTTTTTCGCCAGTCGCACCAAACCGGAGTAACTGACCATGACGAACGAAGCCCTGCTGGTGCTGAACGCTTTCGTGATTCGCGGCGACAGTTCGCCACCGGCGGGTGATCGTCGGGCGCGGCCTGGCTATAACGTGAACCGCGCGGGGCAGGGCATCGAAGACGAGACCACCACCGACCGTACGCTGGCTTTATCGGGCGCGCCGCAGTTTGAATGGGAAGCTTTCGATCAGTACTGGCGCAAAATCCACGGGCCTAAAATTCTGTTTCCGGACGGCCCGACGGATCAGCAAACGCCGCTGCTCGCCTACTACCTCCAGCAACATCGCATTCCCGCCGGCCCGTGTTCTGAATTCGCGCCGCCCTATGTCGCGCCGCTCGGCGAAGATGGTCTTCTGCCCAGCAATCCTGCCGCTGGCTGCGCGCCCTATCAGCGCCCGGTGTTCGACGGTCTGGCCCAGCTTGGCTACCGGACGCGCGCAGATCTGGAAAGTTTCTTTCAGGTCAAAGGCACCAAGTACGGCGAGAAAATCATGCCCGACGAGGCGGTCTTCATTCGCGGCTTTGGCTTTCATGTGGCAGAAGAACACGTGGTCATGCAAAACGGCGATCGCCGCCGCGACGCCATCATTTTGCTCAAACTGCATCAGCGGGCCGCAGGCATGAGCCGCGAATCGTTTCGCGGGCGCTGGATGGCCCAGCACGCGGCGCTGGTGCGGGCGCATCCGCTCGCCAAACTGCTGGTGCGGCGGTACGCGCAGCTGGTGAACGTGAGCCAGCCAGAAGACCGGCTCTACGACCCGGTGGGCGATCGCTACGACGGGGTGGGGGTGTATGCGTTCGCGAACATGAACGACTGCGAAGACTTCATCGCCGGCGAGGCTCACGCCAGCATCGTTGAAGACGAGCGGTCGTTCGCGCCGCAAACCGCGTTCTTTACCGCGCTGAACTATGTGATCTGCGACCGCACCGGCTAGGTCGCCGCCCACCGCGCCACGCACGGTGGGCTGGACTCAGCAACGCTTAATCCAGCACCTGCGGATTGCCCTGCACGCCGCCGTCCACCGCAATCACTGTGCCGGTGGTGAAGCTCGAGGCATTGCTCGCCAGATACAGCGCCGCGCCCACAATCTCGTGCGGCAGACCGCCGCGACCCAGCGGGATCCGCGCATCGGCCGCCTTGTTGAACGCTTCCATATCCCAGGCCTTGGAGATGTCGGTGAGGAAGGGGCCGGGCATGATGCAGTTCACGCGGACCTTCGGCCCGTAGGCGTAAGCCAGCGAACGCGTCAGCGCATTGAGGCCGGCCTTGGCCGCGCCATACGGCTCGGACTTGGGGCTGGGGGTGACGGCAGCGGTGCTGGAGACGTTGATGATCGAGCCGCCGTTGCCTTCGCTCATGTGTTTGCCGAGCAGCGCGGCGAGCCGGAACGGGCCTTTGAGATTAAGCGCCACCACTTTGTCGAAGAGTTCTTCGGTGATTGCGTCCAGCGACGGATACAAGGGCGACAGACCGGCGTTGTTCACCAGAATATCGACGTGGCCAAAAGCCTTGATGGCAGTCTCGGCCAGCGCGTCGAGTTCGTTCCAACGACCCACATGACAGGCCACCGCCAGCGCGCGGCGGCCGCGCGCTTCGACTTCGCGGGCAACGACTTCGCAGGCGTCCAGTTTGCGACTGGCGATGATGACGTCCGCGCCATGGTCGGCGAAGGCCAGGGCCATTTCGCGGCCCAACCCGCGACTGCCGCCGGTGATGAGGGCAACTTTGTCCGTGAGGTCAAACAGATTCGTGCTCATGGGATGCTCCTGCGCTCTCGGGCGCTTTGAAATCCAGTGACTGATGATTGCCGGCCAGCCACACGTAAAACGCGGGGACCACAAACAGGGTGAACAGCGTGCCGACGCCGAGCCCGGCGGCGATGGTTAAACCAATATGCGAACGGCTGGTGGCGCCGGGGCCGTTGGCGAGCAGCAGGGGCACCATCGCAACAATCATCGCCACCGTCGTCATGAGAATCGGCCGCAGGCGGGTTGAGGCGCCCATGATGGCGGCCTCCAGTTTGGAGAGGCCTTGCTCGCGCTGGAGTTGATTGGCGAACTCCACGATCAGAATGCCGTTTTTGGCGATTAGGCCAATCAGCGTAATCAGTCCCACCTGGGTGTAGATGTTGATGCTCGCAAAGCCCAGATTGATGAAGGCCAGCGCACCGGCGATCGACATCGGCACCGACATCATGATGATCAACGGATCGCGCCAGCTCTCGAACTGCGCGGCGAGCACCAGATAAATGACGATCGCGGCCAGGAACAGCGTAATCACCAGCGCGCTGCCTTCCTGCATGTATTGGCGTGAGGCGCCGGCGAAGTCGTAGCTGAAGCCCTGCGGCAGCTGCTCGTCGGCCATGGCTTTGAGCGCATCCAGCGCATCGCCCATCGACACCCCGGGCGCCGCAATGCCTTGCAGGGTCAGCGCGTTCAACTGCTGAAACTGCGTGCGCTCGCTGGGCTCCACCGTTTGCTGGAAACTGACCAACGACGACAGCGGGATGAGATCGCCGGTGGCCGGACGCAGGTAGTAGGTGTCGAGCAGCGAGTTGTCCGCGCGGAAGCGGTCTTCTACCTGTGGAATGACCTTGTAGCTACGGCCTTCGAGATTGAACCAGTTCACGTTGTTACCACCCAGCAGGGTGGCCAGATCGCGCCCGATGTCTTCCATCGATAAACCCAGAATGCCGGCGCGATTGCGGTCGATCTCGATGGTGGTGCGAGGCCGCGCGTATTCCACCGATTTCTGCAGGAACATGAACTTGCCGCTCTGCATGGCTTTGCCGAGGAGTTCGTCCACCGCGCTGTCGAGTTCGCTGTAGTGCCCCGGCGAGCGCACCACGAATTGCACCGGCAAACCACGGCCCGAGCCCGGCAGGCTGGGGCGCGGGAAGACCGCCACCTGCTGACCGACCTGACGCGAGAGGCGCGGCTGCAGGTCTTCCTGAATCGCCTGCTGGCTGCGTTGACGCGCGCTCATCGGCACAATTTTGAAGCCGCCGAAGGCGCTGTTGGGCGAGCCGCCGAAGCCGAGAATGGAAAAGCTTTCCTTGTACTCGGGGATCTCTTTGTAGATTTTCAGGGTCTCGGCCACAAAGCGCTTGGTGTAATCAATCGTGGCGGTTTCCGGGCCGCGCGAGGCCACCAGCAGAATGCCCTGATCTTCGTTGGGGGCGAGTTCGTGCTGGCTGGTGAGATACAGCGGAAACATGCTGAGCAAGACCAGTGCGGCAAAGCCGATGAACGCCGGCCAGTAGGGCAGGTGGCGGCGCAGGCTGCGTTGATAGGCGCCGGTGAGCCAGCCGAAGGCGCGCTCCACCCGCTGCTCGAACGCGCCGGCGGGGCCGTCGTGCAGGACGCGCGAGGCGAGCATGGGCGACAGCGTCAGCGCCACCACGCCAGAGACCAGCACCGCGGCCGCCAGCGAAAACGCAAACTCTGTGAACAGCGTGCCCACCAGCCCGCCCATAAAACCGACCGGCGCGTACACCGCGATGAGCGTGGTGGTCATCGCCAGAATGGGCAGCCAGAGTTCGCGCGCGCCTTTTAGTGCGGCGTTAAGGCGGGTTTCGCCGAGCGCGATATGGCGATGCACGTTCTCCACCACCACGATGGCGTCATCCACCACCAGACCAATCGCGAGCACCATGGCGAGCAGCGTGAGCAGATTGATGGAAAAGCCCATCAGCAGCATGAGGAAGGCGGCGCCGATGATCGACAAGGGCACCGCGAGCGCCGGAATGAGCGCGGCGCGCAACGAGCCCAGCGAGAGATAAATCACCAGCAATACGATTAATACGGCTTCGCCCAGCGTGGTGAAGACTTCCTTGATCGACTCCTCGATGAACACGCTGGCGTCGTAGGGAATGTAGACCTCGAGCCCCGCCGGCATCTGCGCTTTGAGTGCGGGAATCACCGCGCGCACGCGCTCGGCCACGGTCAGCGGGTTGGCACCAGGGGCGGCATCAATGCCGATGTAGGTCGCGGTGCGGTCGTTGTAGAGGCTGTCCGAATTGTAGTCTTCGGCGCCGAGTTCAACGCGGGCTACATCGGACAAGCGCACCAGCGCCGCGTTTTCGGTACGCACCACCAGATCGTTGAAGTCTTCGGCCTTGCTGACATCCGTGGTGGTGGTG